>JABDPP010000252.1 GCA_013042765.1 Litoreibacter sp. | reverse complement strand
GCGTGGGCCTGCATCCGGTTGCTATGAAAACGGCCAGCCTCATCGTGACAGAGACGGGCGCGAGCCCGGAAGGCGAGAGCGGCCTTCGGGCAATCCGGACGCGGTTGGAACTGCTTGGCATCGAGCTGGTGGAAACGCTGACCGTTCCGCACAGCATTGCCCCGATTTCGGAGGCGATTGGCAAGGTGCAGGGGGAGATGATCCTGATCCTGACAGGCTCTGCGACCTCTGACCCGTTTGACGTAGGTCCCGAAGGTCTGCGCAGCGCCGGGGGACAGGTCGCGCGGTTCGGCATGCCCGTCGACCCCGGCAACCTTTTGTTTCTGGGAGAATTTTCCGGACGCTCAGTTCTGGGACTGCCCGGCTGCGCCCGTTCGCCGGCGCTGAACGGAGCTGACTGGGTGCTGGAGCGATTGGCTTGTGGTTTGACTGTGACGAATGACGATATCGCTGGCATGGGCGTGGGCGGGCTTCTGAAGGAGATTCCGCAACGCCCGCAACCCCGCCGGGGCAAGCCCAAAAAATAAACCCCGCACGAGACGCACGGGGTTCCGATCTTTTTCAGGTGTCGATAACCCTATTTCGCAGGCCCGATCAACATAATCATCTGGCGACCTTCCATCTTGGGCATGTTCTCGACCTTGCCGACGCCCTCGACATCCGCGGCCACGCGTTCGAGCAATTCACGACCAAGGTTCAGGTGTGCCATTTCGCGTCCACGGAACCGCAGGGTCACTTTGACTTTGTCGCCATTATCGAGGAATTTGAACACGTTACGCATCTTGACGTCATAGTCATGCGTGTCGGTGTTGGGGCGGAATTTGACTTCCTTGATCTCGATGATCTTCTGCTTTTTGCGCGCTTCGGCTTCTTTTTTCTGGGTCTCGTACTTGTACTTGCCGAAATCCATGATCTTGCACACGGGCGGATTGGCATTCGGCGAAATCTCGACAAGGTCAAGCCCTGCGTCATCGGCCATTTCCATGGCCCGTGCAGGCGTCACAACGCCCACGTTTTCACCTTCTGCGCCAATCAGGCGAATTTCATCAGCGCGGATCCGGTCGTTTACGCGGGGTCCTGTTTCACGCACCGGGGGTGCGTTGTGTGGTCTGCGGGCTATGGCATTAAGTCCTTGTATGATCTCTGGTTTGCGTGCTCAATTTAGAAGGCCGAAGCCTTTCATTCAAGCAGCTTTTCTTGGGGGATTTTGGGGTGTGACGCAAGAGCCGATTGTCCGGCCCTTGCTATATCTTCTGGCGTGAAGCCGAACCGTCGTCCGGCGTTGGGTTCAGCCGACGAAAGCCTTCTCCACCACGTATTCCGCCGGCTCGGAGTTGGCGCCTTCACGCAGACCAAACCCTTCAAGGATTTCCTTGAGATCGTTGTTCAGGCCGATCGAGCCGCAGACCATGGCGCGGTCACTGGCGGGATCGATCGGCGGCACGCCGAGATCCTCGAACAGCTCACCGGATTTCAGCTTTTCGGTAACCCGGCCCATCTTCGGGCTCTCTTCACGGGTCGTGGTTGGATAGTATTTCAGTTTGTCGCCGACGAAATCGCCGATCAGCGGGTCGTCGGCGAGGTTTTCCACCAGTTCGCGGCCATAGGCCAGTTCGGCCACTTCGCGGCAGGTATGGGTGATGATGACCTCATCATAGCGCTCATAGGTTTCGGGATCGCGCAGGAGCGAGGCGAAGGGCGCAAAACCAGTTCCTGTCGCAAAAAAATAGATGCGTTTGCCGGGCAGAAGCGCGTCATGCACCAGGGTTCCGACCGGTTTGGGGCGCAGGATAATTTCGTCGCCCTGCTCGATATGCTGCAGCTTTGAGGTCAGCGGGCCGTCCTGAACCTTGATCGAGTAAAATTCCAGTTCTTCGTCCCAGGACGGTGATGCGATCGAGTAGGCGCGCAGGAGCGGTTTGCCGTTGTCGCCCATCAGGCCGATCATGACGAATTCACCGGAGCGGAAGCGCAAGGAGCGTGGCCGCGTCACGCGAAACGAAAACAACCTGTCCGTCCAATGCTTTACTGAGGTGACCGTCTGGGCATCGGGCAGGGTTGGCACGGCTTTTACAGGTACGTTCATGTCGGTCATGTCATTCATATGTGTCCGGCGGGGTTTACACCCCGCCACCTTTCTAACGTCAGCTTGTTCTTAGGGAAAGAGTCAGTTCACGCGCGCAGCCGCGACTGATAGTCATGGGCGGTCCAGTTGGCACGATCGCGCCACTGGGCCTCAGGTTGGCGGGTGGCGAGCGCGTCATCGATCTCAACCTCGTCAAAGCCGGAGCGGCGCGCCATTGCATATTGGTCAGCCAGAACATGGCCTTTTGCCCGCAGCCGTCCGGTGAATCCAAGCAGACGCAGGCGACGGGCGATGGTAAAGCCGCGTCCGTCGGCAAAGCTTGGGAAATCGACCCGGATCAGGGCGATCCCGGTCAGCCGGTTTTGCAGGGTTGCGGGGTCGGCATCGCTGGCCAGATCCACAGCAGGGGCAGGGGCCGTGTCGTTGGCCGGCAGGTCGGCGGCGGCCGTGAAGCCCTGTGTCCAGTCATCTGCGGCAAAGCCCGAATCGCTTACAATTATGCTCATCGTCAGTCTCCAAATTCTCAGATTACGGCTGCCGCGCACTGCGGACAGCGCGGCCATTCTCGAAATGAATGCCGCATTCAACTTTTTCCTGCCCGCGCCAACGTCCGGCGCGGGGATCCTCACCGTCCTGCACCTTCGTGGTGCAAGGGGCGCAGCCAACAGAGGCAAAGCTGCGCGCCACCAGTGGATGCCGGGGCAGCTTGTTGTTGGCCATGTACTCGGTTACGTCCGTGGGCTTCCAGAAGGCCAGCGGGTTGACCTTGATCCGGTTCGGGCCGTCCGCCTCGAAGAACTCCAGCGCGGCGCGTTGCCCGCCCTGGTAGCGCTTGCGTCCGGTGATCCACGCGTCAAAACCCGAAAGCGCGCTTTCCAGCGGTCGCGTCTTGCGCAGGGCGCAGCAAGCGTCCGTGTCGCGGCGATGCAGGAGCGACTCGGGATCCTCCATCAAGAGATCTGCGCGCGCAGGCGTGATGACCCGAACATCGGACAGGCGTAGCCGCTGGGCCACTTCACGCTGATACGCCCGCGTCTCGGGGAACAGCATTTCGGTATCGAGAAACAGCACCGGCACCGAACGGTCGATGCGCGAAAGGACATGCAGCAGCACCACCGATTCCGCTCCAAAGGAGCTGACCATGGCGGTGGTACCGACCTGCGGGTCGGCCAGCGCATGGCGCAGCACATCCGTAGCGGCGTGATGCGCATAGCGGCGGTTCAGGTCCGTGACCCGCTCCGCCACCGGTGCAAGGGGAGCCTCAAGCGGCATGGGCCTTGGTCTCCGGGTACAGCGCGGCCTTGAACGGCCTGAGGCCCAGCCTGCGGTAGGTCTGCAGGAAGGTTTCCGAGCTGTCCGTGCGCAGATCCAGATAGGTGTCGATCAGCCGCTCGATCGCGGGGACGATCTCGTCATAGGCAAATCCAGGACCGGCGCGCTCGCCGATGGCCGCCGTCTCGGTGCCGTCGCCGCCCAGCGTGATTTGGTAGTTCTCCACGCCGGCGCGGTCTAGTCCGAGAATGCCGATATGGCCCACATGGTGATGCCCGCAGGCGTTGATGCAGCCTGAGATCTTGATTTTCAGTTCGCCGATTTCGTGCTCGAACTTCAGCTCGTCGAACCGTGTCGCAATCTTCTGTGCGACCGGGATCGAGCGGGCCGTGGCCAGAGCGCAGTAGTCCATGCCGGGGCAGGCGATAATGTCGGAGATGAGCCCGATATTCGCCGTGGCGAGACCAGTTTCCTTAAGGCGCGCATGAATCGCCGGAAGGTGCGATTTGTGCACATGGGGCAGGATTACGTTCTGCTCATGGCTGATGCGAAGTTCGTTATGTGCAAACTCTTCGGCCAGCTCCGCCATGACGCGCATCTGGTCAGATGTGGCATCACCGGGAGTTTCGCCTTGTGATTTGAGTGAGATCGAGACGATCGAATAGTCCGGGTTCCGATGCGCTGTCAGGTTGGTGTCCGCCCAGCTGCGAAACACCGGATCCTCGTGGTAGCCGGCTTTGAACGGCGCGATGGAACCAGTGTGGAATTCAGGCGCCGCGAACTGTGCTTCGATGGCCTTGAGCATCTTCTGATCGACGCCGGAAAACTCAGGCCGGATCTGCGTGAAACGCGCCTCGACCAGTTCGCGGATTTTCTGCAGCCCGTTCTCGTGCACGGTGATCTTGATGCGGGCCTTGTATTTGTTGTCGCGCCGTCCGAGCAGGTTGTAGACGCTCACGATTGCCTCGACATAGGGCAGCAGATCCGCTTGCGGCAGGAAATCCCGCAGCACTTTGCCGACCATGGGCGTACGGCCGAGGCCACCGCCGACAATGACCTCAAAACCGGCTTCGCCGGCTGCGTTCCGGACCATGCGCAACCCGATGTCATGGGCTTTGGTCACGGCGCGGTCATTGGGGCTTCCTGTCACCGCGATCTTGAACTTGCGCGGCAGGAACTGAAACTCGGGATGGTCGGTCGACCATTGGCGCAGCAGTTCCGCCACCGGACGCGGATCGGCAATTTCATCGGCCGCGGCGCCGGCGAAATGATCGGCGGTCACGTTGCGGATCGTGTTGCCGGAGGTCTGGATCGCGTGCATTCCGACCACGGCCAGCGCGTCGAGCATATCGGGCACATCGCGCAGTTTCGGCCAGTTGTACTGGATATTCTGGCGGGTCGTGAAATGGCCGTAGCCCTTGTCCCAACGCTCCGCGATATGGGCCAGTTGACGCATCTGGGCACCGTTCAGCGTGCCGTAGGGGATGGCGACGCGCAGCATGTAGGCGTGCAATTGCAGGTAAAGCCCGTTCATCAGCCGAAGCGGTTTGAACTCGTCCTCGGTCAAGGAGCCGTCAATGCGGCGTTCAACCTGCGCACGAAACTGTGCGTTACGCTCCGCCAGAAAGGCGCGGTCAAAATCATTATAGCTGTACATCAAGTCAACTCCGCCTGCTTGCCGTGACTTGGGTAATTGCTGGGGCCGCGGGTGCGGAACTCCTCGCGGAAATGCAGCGGTTCGGGGCCGGACGGGCCTTTGGTGACATCGGCCAGGTAGGCGCCGACGATCACATCCG
>JABDPP010000247.1 GCA_013042765.1 Litoreibacter sp. | reverse complement strand
GGCTACATCCTCGGGGCGTGAGGTCACGATCACCTCGCCCGCATCCGCCTCGCGCGCCATGCGCTGGAATGCCTTTTCCGCCGAATGCAGATTGCCGGAATCGTAGTCGATGATGGCCGTCAGCACGGGCTAGAGCGCCCCCTTGGTCGAGGGGATCGCGTCGGCCTTGCGCGGGTCGGTTTCGACCGCGTCGCGCAGCGCTCGCGCCACTGCCTTGAACGCCGCCTCGGCGATGTGGTGGCTGTTGAAGCCGTGCAGCTTGTCGATATGCAGGGTGATGCCGCCATGGGTGGTCAGGGCCTGGAAGAACTCGCGCACCAGTTCCGTGTCGAAACTCCCGATCTTGGCGGTCGGCAGCTCGAGGTTGCAGATCAGGAACGGCCGTCCCGACAGGTCGAGGGCGGCGCGCACCTGTGCGTCATCCATTGGCAGGTGGTATTCGCCATAGCGGCGGATCCCGCGCTTGTCGCCAAGCGCTTGTGTCAGGGCCTGTCCCAGTGCGATGCCGGTATCCTCGACCGTGTGGTGGTCGTCGATATGCAGATCGCCTTTTGCGCGCACTGTCATGTCGATCAGCGCGTGGCGGGCAAGCTGGTCCAGCATGTGGTCGAAAAAGCCGATACCGGTCTTATTGTCATAGCTGCCGGAGCCGTCGAGATTGATCTCGACAGTGATTTCGGTTTCCGCCGTGTTGCGGGTGATGCTTGCGGTCCGCATTGGACACCTCTTCTTTGAACTGGGCGCGTTATAGGCAGCCATTGTGGCGCAGCCAAGAGGGTCTGGCTGACTATGTCGGCACATGTCGCCATTCTGCCCGCCGGGGCGATCTTGCGGGGGGGGTAGAGCAGCCGCGAAACGGGGGAATCGCGGTGAGCGCGCGCCCGAAGGCCATTTTGAACCTGATTGTGCCTGAAATTTGGGCGTTCTGCCGTCGACCTGCCCGGAAACGACCGTGAGAATTGCATTCACGCGTTCTGATCGTACAGTCGTGGGTATGAGCGACGAGAAACAGTATTTCGACGAGATGTTTGGCCGCGGAGAGACCCCGCGTGGCCCGTATGAGGATTATTTCGCCTGGTTCTCGGACGAGGATACCCGAAGGTTGGCACGCAAATCCCAGGAGGCGGAGGCGCTTTTTCGCCTCACCGGGATCACCTTCAACGTCTATGGCCGTGCTCAGGCGGCCGAGCGCCTGATCCCGTTTGATCTGGTGCCGCGTATCATCTCGGCCCGCGAATGGTCGCGTCTGGCCAAGGGCATCGAGCAGCGCGTACGCGCCATCAACGCCTTCCTCTACGACATCTATCACCGTCAGGAGATCATCAAGGCGGGCCGTGTTCCGGTCGAGATGATTGCGCGCAACGAGGCCTTCCTGCCGCAGATGATCGGCGTCAAACCACCCGGAAATGTCTACACCCACATTGTCGGCACGGATCTCGTGCGCACCGGCGATGACGAGTTCTATGTGCTTGAGGACAATGCCAGAACACCCTCGGGCGTCTCCTACATGCTGGAAAACCGGGAGACCATGCTGCACATGTTCCCCGAGCTGTTCTCGAAAGTGAAGGTGCAGCGGGTCAGCCAGTATCCCAATTCCCTGCGGCGTTCTCTGAGTGCCTGCGCACCCAACCAGTGCTCGGGCCGCCCTCGGCTTGCCGTGCTGACGCCGGGTATTCACAACTCGGCCTATTACGAGCATGCGTTTCTGGCCGACCAGATGAATGCCGAACTGGTCGAGGGGCATGACCTTCGGGTTGTCGATGGCCGCGTGGCCATGCGCACGACGCAGGGCTACAAACCCATCGATGTACTCTACCGCCGGGTCGATGACGAGTATCTCGACCCGCTGAACTTCAACCCGGATTCGGTTCTGGGCGTGCCGGGGATCATGGACATCTACCGCGCCGGGGGTATCACGATTGCCAATGCGCCGGGGACGGGGATCGCTGATGACAAAGCGATCTACTCCTACATGCCTGATATTGTGGAGTTTTATACCGGTGAGAAGGCGATCCTGAAAAACGTGCCGACCTGGCGTTGCTCGGAAAAGGATGCGCTGGCCTATGTGCTCGACAATCTTGAGGATCTTGTCGTGAAGGAAGTGCACGGCTCGGGTGGCTACGGAATGCTCGTCGGGCCTGCTGCCAGCAAGAAAGAGATCGCGCGGTTCCGCAAGAAGCTCGAGTCCAAGCCCGGAAACTACATTGCGCAGCCGACGCTGTCGCTTTCGACGGTGCCAATCCTGACCAAGGCTGGTCTTGCTCCGCGCCATGTCGATCTGCGGCCCTTCGTGCTGGTCTCACCCGACCGGATCGAGATCACACCGGGCGGGCTGACGCGGGTGGCGCTGAAGAAGGGCTCGCTGGTGGTCAATTCCAGCCAAGGCGGCGGGACCAAGGACACTTGGGTGCTGGAGGAATAACGGCATGCTTGGAAAAACCGCAGGTGGCCTGTTCTGGATGTTCCGTTACCTCGAGCGCAGCGAGAATACGGCGCGGATGATCGATGCGGGGCTGCGGATTTCGCTGACCCGCTCCAGCGCGGCCGACAGCGAGTGGGCCTCGATCATCGACGCAACAGGCCTGCGCGAGGCTTATCTGCAGCGCCACGAGCAAATCGAGGGCCCCGCGGTCATCGATTTCCTGCTGCGCGACAAGACCAACCCCGGTTCGGTGATTGCGGCGGTCGAGAATGCCCGCAACAACGCCCGACTGGTGCGCACAGCCTTGACGCGCGAGGTCTGGGAGGCGGTCAACGAATGCTACATGGTCCTCAAGGACAAGCTGTCCCGTCCGATCCGGGATCGGGAACTGCCAATTGTTTTGCAGACCATCCGCCAGCGCACGGCCTTCGTGCGCGGCGCGTTACATGGCACGATGCTGCGCAATGACATTTACGATTTCGCCCGGATCGGGACGTTTTTCGAGCGCGCCGACAACATGGCGCGGATCCTTGATGTGAAATATTACATCCTGCTGCCGTCGGTCTCGCAGGTTGGCAGTATGTCAGACAATGTGCAGTGGGAGACCATTCTGCGTGCGACTTCTTCGGTGCGGGCCTACCAGACGGTGACCGAAGGTGACACGGATCCACGCTCGATCGCGGAGTTCCTTATGCTTGACCGCCGCTCACCGCGCTCGCTGGCCTTCTGCTACGGCAAGATCCTTGATAACCTTGGCTATCTCGAAACCCAATACGGCCAGCATATGCCGTCCTTTGAGATGGCCGAGAAGGTCGCGGGGCGGTTCAACAACTACAGCGTGGAAGCGATTTTCGATTTCGGCCTACACGAGTTTATCGCGGAGTTTCTGAATGACAGCCGCGCTTTAGGCTATCAGATTGAACAGGATTACAGGTTCATAGAATAAGACAATGCGTTTGAAGATCTCTCATACGACCTCCTACCACTATGACACGCCGGTCTCCTACGGCTTGCAGCAACTCCGGTTGCGGCCCAAGTCGCGCCCCGGTCAGGAGGTTATGAGCTGGGATGTGTCAGTGACCTCCGGCCGGCTTGAGGCCTCCTACGAAGACGAGCACGCCAATACGGTCGATCTGGTGAGCTTCGAGCCCGGACAGAGCGATTTCACGGTCCATTGCGAGGGCGAGATCGAGGTGGCGGATCACGCTGGCGTTGTCGGCCGTCATCACGGTTTCATGCCGCTCTGGCTCTTTGACCGGGCCACAGAGCTGACCAAGCCGGGTCCGCTTGTGCGCGCACTGGTCCGGGACTTGCCGAGCGAGGAGAATGACCTGGAGACGCTGCATGCGCTGTCGACACATATTCTGGCGGCGGTGCCCTACTCAACAGATCAAACGAGCTCGGAGCTGGCCAGCGAAGCGGTTCTGGAGGCGGGGCACGGGGTCTGTCAGGATCACACCCATGTCTTTCTGACCGCGGCGCGGCTGTTGGGGTTCCCGGCGCGCTATGTCAGCGGCTACCTGATGATGAACGACCGGGTCGAGCAGGATGCAAGTCACGCCTGGGCGGAGGCCCATGTGAAGGGGCTGGGCTGGGTCGGTTTCGACATCTCCAACGCGATCTCACCCGATGCGCGCTACGTGCGCGTGGCCACCGGGCTGGATTACCGTGGCGCGGCACCGGTTTCGGGATTGCGGTTTGGCAGCGGCGGGGAGCATCTGAACGTCTCCTTGCAGGTGCAGCAACAATAGCGTTATCTCGGCAAATACCGGTGGGTTTCGGCGGTGCGCCCGTTCAGGCGCAGGCCGGGGCCGGAGAAGAGTACGGGAATACTGGGTCATGACCTATTGCGTCGTGCTCGGGTCCGCATAACAGGCGCTTGATCTCCTCATGTGTTTAGCGCTCTCGGCCCCATTTTATCGGGCGTTTGAGTGGGGTGAGGTGGCGTGTTGAGCTAAAAAGCCCAGAACAACCCCACGCACAGTAGAAAAAACCACGTCCTTGAAATACAGAAATGGTGTTAGATCGGCACTGTACCCTCCTATGTTGGGGTTGTTCAG
>JABDPP010000238.1 GCA_013042765.1 Litoreibacter sp. | reverse complement strand
CCTCAAGACCGGCCACACACAGGAAGCCGGGTATGGCCTTGTGGGATCTGCCGTGCAGGGAACCCGCCGGATCGTCTTCGTTCTCACGGGGTTGTCCAGCGAGCGCGATCGGGCCGAAGAGTCCGAGCGGATCGCGAATTGGGCTTTCCGCCAATTCGTCGAGAGGCAACTGGCTGAGGAAGGTGTCATACTCACCCGGGCGAACGTATGGATGGGCTCTGCGGCGCAGGTCGGTCTGGCGTCGAAAACCGACATCTCCACGTTGGTTCCGATCCTTGATCAGGACGGAGTCAGCGCCAAGATCAGCTATCAGGGACCGCTCGAGGCGCCGATCTCCGCCGGGGATACCGTTGCCAAACTGGTGGTCAGCGTCCCGGGGCTTTCGGATGCAACGCATGATCTTGTGGCCACCGAAACCA
Organism: Litoreibacter sp.; assembly: GCA_013042765.1. GTDB lineage: Bacteria > Pseudomonadota > Alphaproteobacteria > Rhodobacterales > Rhodobacteraceae > Litoreibacter. The sequence goes on along the minus strand of JABDPP010000238.1, from coordinate 2,277 downwards.
TCACAAATGGCGGTTTCATGGTGAAATTGCGCACCGCCGCGATGGTGCTGCTGCGGGAGCTGACGGGTCAGGCCGCAGCGTATTTCTGATGGCCCCGGCATCAGGCGCGGGCCGTTTCATCACATTTGAAGGGATCGACGGATCCGGCAAATCCACCCAGTCGCGGCTTCTGGCCGATACGCTTGAGCGCGCTGGGCACGAAGTTGTTCTGACACGCGAGCCGGGCGGCGCGCCCGGCGCGGAGGAGATCCGCCGTCTACTGGTCGAAGGCGATCCGGACCGCTGGTCACCAGAGACCGAAATTCTGCTTTTCACCGCCGCGCGCCGCGATCACCTGGAGCGCACGATCCTGCCCGCGATCGATGCGGGCAAGCTCATCATCTCCGACCGGTTCGCGGATTCCACCCGCGTCTATCAAGGCGCGACGCGGGGTGATCTGCGCGCCTTGGTCGACCAGTTGCACGGCTTGATGATCGGACGCGAGCCGGACCTGACGCTGATCATCGATATGGACCCCGACACAGCACTTGAACGCGGGCTCGCACGCAGCTCGGGCGAGGACCGTTTCGAGGATTTCGGCGCCGACTTTCAGCACAAGCTCCGCGAGGGCTTTCTGAAGCTCGCGCAGGATTTTCCGGACCGCACCCATGTGGTCGACGGCAACCGGGCGGCTGAGGAGATCGCCGCGGATGTCGCGCGGATCGTGACGGACTATTTGGGGTGAGGCACGGCTATGGTTGACGACACCCTGCCCCAGTCCGATCAGGTTGAAGGCGCTCCGCATCCGCGCGAGACCGATGTTCTGATTGGGCAGCAGACGGCGGAGGCTGCCTTTCTGGAGGCCTTCAACACCGGCCGGATGCATCACGCGTGGCTGATCACGGGCCCGCGCGGCGTCGGCAAAGCAACGCTGGCCTGGCGGATTGCGCGGTTCCTGCTGGCCACTCCGCCGGTGGATGCAAATGACATGTTCGGCGCGCCGCCCGCGCCCGACACGCTCAACATCGCCCCCGGGCACCCGGTCAACCCGCGCATTGCAGCGCTGAGCGAGCCGGGGCTGTTTCTGCTCCGTCGCCCCTATGACGCCGACAAGAAGCGGCTCAAACAGCAGATAACCGTGGACGAGGTGCGCAAGCTGAAGGGCTTTTTCGCCCTGTCCAATACCGAGGGCGGCCGCCGTGTGATTATCGTGGATGCCGCCGACGAGATGAACATCAACGCTGCCAACGCGCTTCTCAAGGTGCTCGAAGAGCCACCGCGTGATGCGGTCCTGCTTTTGGTCAGTCACCAGCCCTCTCGCCTCCTGCCGACAATCCGTTCGCGTTGCCGGGAATTGCGCTGCGTGACCCTGTCAGCCCCTGATATGGCGGCAGCGTTGCAGGTGGCGGGCGCAGAGACGGCCGGCATGACAGAAGCTCTCGCCGAGCTTTCGGGCGGATCGGTTGGGGAGGCGCTGCGGCTCGTCAATCTTGACGGGGTCACGCTTTACGCTTCGCTCATCTCCATTGCCAGGACCTTTCCACAACTTGACCGTCCGCAGGCCATCGCATTGGGTGAACTGGCGGCCACGCGGGGCGGCGAGGCGCGCTACGACCTTCTTCTGCGCCTCTTTGACGTGCTGCTCTCGCGTCTCTCACGCGCCGGTCTGGGGCTGATCGATACCCCCGCCGTAGAGGGCGAGCTGGAGGTGCTTGCGCGCCTGTCTCCGGACGCCCGGGCCGCGCGGCACTGGGCCGACCTCTCCGCGCAGCTCGGCGCCCGCGCCCGGCATGGGCGCGCGGTGAACCTTGACCCTTCCTTGCTTGTCCTTGATATGGTTCTGGCGATGAATGAGGCGGCAGCGCGCACAGCTGCCTGAAAGGCGAGATGAGCATAGCTGAGATTACCGACAGTCACTGTCATCTGGATTTTCCGGATTTCGAGGGAGAGCTGCCCGATGTGATTGCCCGCGCTCGCGAGGCCGGTGTGACGCGCATGGTGACGATCTGCACCAAGCTGCGGCTGGAGCCGCAGGTGCGCGCAATTGCCGAGGCCCACGACCCGGTCTTCTACGCCGCTGGCACGCATCCAATGAGTGCGGCTGACGAGCCTATGGCCACGGTCGACCAGCTGATTGCCCTGTCACAGCACCCCAAGTTTGTAGGCATCGGTGAAAGCGGTCTTGATTACCACTACACGGCCGAGACGAAGGGCGTGCAAATCGAAAGCCTGAAGGTGCATATAGATGCGGCCCGCCAGACCGGCCTGCCCCTGATCATCCATGCCCGAGCGGCGGAT
>JABDPP010000225.1 GCA_013042765.1 Litoreibacter sp. | reverse complement strand
GCAGCGCGGCCCGCATCGACCTGTTCCGCGAACGCATCAAGCCATGGTCCATGATAGGCCTGATCGCAACGGTCGTTATCCTGTTTGGCCTACAGGGGCAGGTGATCCTCGACCGGCCACAGGTCATCGCGCTAATCGCTGTGCCCATATTGATCCAGTCCTACGGCATCTTCGCGCTGGCCTATGCATCAGCCTGGGCGCTGCGCGTCCCCCACAAGATTGCGGCTCCATGCGCATTGATCGGCACCTCGAATTTCTTCGAGCTTGCGGTCGCGGTAGCAATCAGTCTTTTCGGCCTGAACTCAGGAGCCGCGCTCGCCACGGTCGTGGGTGTCTTGGTCGAGGTGCCGGTAATGCTGTCCCTCGTTGCCTTCGCTAACCGCACGCGAGAGGGTTTCACATAAGAGCTAGCTTTGCGCATAAGCAGCATCGTGGAACTCGTGCTCAGAGCAAAAGTGAAGCGTCTTTAAACTGCTTCTGAGGCCCTCAAACCAGACAGATCAACACTCATCGATGATCTTCTTTGCGTCCCGCAGCAAGTCTCGAACATATTTCTGGAACTCCTGGGACGCGCGCGCGCAGAGCCCATGCTTGGGGGCATTCTGGTTTCCGACAGGTGCACCGGAACCGTTCGCGCCACCATGTATTGGGGCGACGCCTCTTGCCCTGAACAGCCAGCGCCTGGCAGGGAGTGCCTTTGCGAGTCTTGGCGCCACAGCGGGGGCTTTCGCGCATGGGTCCTGTATTGCGCGCATGGGTTCCAACCATTTGCATCGCCAGCAAGCCTTCGGCTCCATGGGCAGGCTCAAGGCTCTCATAGAGTTCGACGGCACGCACGACCCGCGCATGCACCTCAGCATCTCTGGCAAACTCCCGGCGTAAGAACAGCTGTCCGATTTCGCTGAGTTTAAGTTCTATGAGCGCCTGTGCGTCAAAACCAAACGCCCTTGCAAGGTTCTTTGCCAGAGGCAGTTCATGACCCGCCTCTGCGCTCTTCGTCAGCCCTAGATCGACCGGCCTTTTGGTCATCCTGCTCGGCCATCCTCAGGGCCTGTTGCAAGCAGTCCAGCAGATCCAAGATCGGATTTTGAGAGGCAGAACGTTCTGAATTCAAGAAGGCTGCAAAGAGCAGACTATCACTTCTTCTTGCCCTTACCATTGCCATTGCCATTGCCATTGCCGTTGTCGTTGCCGTTCCCGTTCCCGTTGCCGTTTCCGGACGAGCCGGTTCCGCCATCACTGGTGCCACCATCACCAGTGCCACCCGTACCGGAACCTCCTGAGCCACCGGACGTTCCACCATCCGAGCCGCCAGAACCTCCACCTCCGCCGGCGTCCTCGGGCACTTCCACCACTGCCGTCGACCAATAGGGGGTCCCGGCAGTCCAAGTTCCACGAAGGCCGTCCGAAAGCGCACTAGCCCCCAACACCCCCAGAGCGATGAAGCCACCAAGCACAAGGAGGTACTCAGTCAAAGCCAAGCCGTCTTCATCATGCCAAAATCTGGATATAGATTTCATTTACCAATTCCCTCACTAACGGCTGTCACAATTCAGGCTCTAGAATTTTTTTGTGTTTTTTCGATGTCGCCACCAAGAAAATAAATTGATCGCCCAGGCTGCTCCAAGCTTCAAAAACATCCAAACCAGATTAGCATATTTCTACCGGTTTCGGGGAATTTGGGCCACAATTGGAAAGACAGGTCCAAGCGCGTCCTCTCCTGTGATTTTTTGGAAACACCTTTCGCGCCAGGAGGGGCTGAAAAGCCAATCCGGCAAGGGAAGCGAACGCTGTGTTCAAGGGTCCATTTCACCCCAAATCGAGGTTCGTGGTGTGCCTTTTCCTGATGACCGCCCGAAACGGTCATCTGGCGAATTGGGGAAATGTTTGGGAAATGACCGGCAGCCGAGCCGCCCGTAATGCACAATACCCGCACGAGGGGGCGCTAGTCGTGGGACGGGGCAACTCCTTGGAAGAAGTCGCCCCGCTCTGCAGAAGGCCGACGATCTGTCGGGCCCTCTGCGTTTTTATTCAGATCAATGCGGCGAAGAGTACGGGCAAGCCCAGCATTCCGCTGATGATCAAGGCGAGGGAAAGACCAAGTCCTTTGAACATTTTCGTTATCGCTCCTGCGTAAGATTGGGTAATCACCGCTTACCTAGATCCCTCAGTTGGGACTTGGATGCGACGCCTCGCCACAGGCACGCAGCGGGTGCAATTTCGGGCTGAGGCATCTGCGCAAACGCTGAGATGCGAGGAGCAAAACCGCGATATCTGTCCCTTCTCGAGACATCCCCTGGAGGCGCGATCGTGCTGCTGCTCGAAGATAGCTTTGGCCCGGCCTCGAATGAATACTCTGGACGGGCCGCATTGATCGATGCTCCTGCCTTCTAATGGGAAAAGTACGCAACAAGATAGCGGCCGGCGTCTTTTTTTGGTTCTCACCGATGCCGGCATTACCAGAACCGACTAGTGAGAATCGCTAGCCGTTCCGGTCTAAGGCGATTTTTTCAGGAGTCATCGCAGGCTAAATAGCTCCTAAAGTCGGAAAAGTCTTATTTGTAATCCATCATTTAAACAGAACTAGACCTTCTTCTATCTAGTTATGAAGGCGTCGCCAAAATAGGCTTCACAGGCGCTGTAACCGGCGCAAGCCTAAGTGAAATGAAACTGGTGGAGGTTGAAGATGAATATCAAGAAACTCGTAGTCGTTGTTGCATTTTCCGGCGCTGCAATGACCTTCTCTGTCCCGGCATTCGCAACTGGCGGATGCGACTGCCCGCCTGCTGAAAAAGGAAATAATGGCTGGGGAAATGGCGATCAACCTGCCCCTGGGAACTCTGGCAACAGCAACCGCGCTGAAAATGGTGCCGGTGCGACCAATCGAAACCATGGAAACGCGAACCCCGACTAAGGGTTAATGGTCAAATCCTTCGGGCGTGAGACTGCCATTGCTCCAGAGTCTGATCACGGCCGTTGAAAGGCTGGCCGTTAGCTGAAAGTCCAAGGGCGCGTTCAGGACATACGCGCCCTTTCCTCTGGCCTGGCTGAAACTCGGCGAGCCGAATAAGTGCACGGTTTTGTTTCGAACGCCTGAAGGTATGCGATATCTTTGACCCTGCCAATGGAATTTGGAGCGTTCACCCTGTCGCCTCGGTTACGACGCAGGAGCAACCTCGATCACGAGGCCGGGGCCGGGGTCTTTCAAGCCGGTTATCCTGCACCGTCCGGTCAGTTCCTTGTCGAAAAGAGCGCGGGCAAGCGGGTTGATGAAGTTCTCCTCAATTCGATTGCCAATCCCACGACCCCCCTGAAAGAAGTCGCTTGTGCAAACATGTCGAAGCGCCTCATGCGCCTCAGGGCTCAGTTCGACTACAATTCCACGTTCGCGGTTGATCGTCGTCAGCACCCGCTCCAGCATCGCCTCGAAGATCAGGTAGGCGGCCTCGCCTGACAGGAAATCGAACACGACAATATTCTGTCCAATGCGGTTCAGCAGTTCGGGACGCTGCAATTCGTTACGGAAATGCATCTCGACCGACTTGTTGATTTTGCGCTCCAGTTCCTTGTGCGTGTCGGAGGGCAAAGCGCTCATGCCCTGGTTCGTGGTCGTGGTTTTGGTCATGATCCCGATATTGGAGGTGAAAATGATAAGCGCTTCCGAGAAGTAGGCGGACGACCCCCGAGCATCCGTCAGTCTCCCCTCGTCCAGCACCTGCAGGAAGATGTCGAGGATGCGTGGGTGCGCCTTTTCGACCTCGTCGAAAAGGAAGACGCTGAAAGGCCGCCGATGCGCCGCGTTCACCAGCTCGCCGCCGCGTTCGTGCCCGGGTTGGCCCGGCGGCGCGCCCAGAAGTCGCGCTATGGAGTTTTCTTCCATGAATTCAGACATGTCGAAGCGGTGACAGGCGCCGTCATCCCCAAACAGAAGTTCCGTCACCGCCTTTGCCATTTCAGTTTTTCCGACACCCGTGGGGCCGGCAAGAAACATCACGCCTCTCGGGCGCTTCTGGCTTGATCCGGTTTGCGCGCTCGAAAGGCCCATGGCCGAACGCGCGAGTATATCCATGGTACGTTCCAGCGCATGATCCTGCCCCTTGATGCGGCGGTTGAGAATCTTGCCCGAGTCCTTCAGGCGATCGCGCAAGACGCGCGAGGCCCAGGGGTTCCGGCGCATGCCCGTGCGGTACACGCGAATTGCGTCTGACAGGTGCTCTGATTCAATACCTTCTTCGCGCGCGACGCCCATGATTGAACGCATCGCGACAAGCGTTTCGCCATCGCACTCGATCGCAAAATGCTGCAGCCGTTCCGTGTCGAGTTCCTGCGCGGTGCCGGGTGCTGCGGCACGCTCGCCATCCAGGTGGCGTGCATAGAGAAAGCGGTCTTCCAGATTGGGAAGCTCCACGTGGATGTCACGCAGCAAGTCATTGCCGAAAACGAACCAATCCGGCAGGTCGGTCACATGATCGACAAGCCAGATCGTAACGAGCCTGCGGTTTGTATTC
>JABDPP010000223.1 GCA_013042765.1 Litoreibacter sp. | reverse complement strand
GCTCAACGCGGCGGCCGCGCAATGTGATGTCGTCCTAACCTCGGGCGGGGCATCGGCTGGAGATGAAGATCACGTCTCTGCTCTGCTGCGGGAAACCGGCGCGCTCAACCAATGGCGCATCGCTCTGAAACCCGGGCGGCCTTTGGCCATGGGCTTGTGGCAGGGTGTCCCTGTCTTTGGACTGCCCGGAAACCCCGTCGCCGCCTTCGTCTGTGCTCTAATCTTCGGCCGACCGGCCATGTCCATGCTTTCGGGTGCCGGATGGTTGGAGCCAACAGGGTTCATGGTGCCCGCGGCATTCTCGAAATCAAAGAAGCCCGGACGGCGCGAGTTTCTGCGCGCACGCATCGACCTCGAGGGCCGTGCGGAGGCTTTCGCGTCGGAAGGGTCCGGGCGGATATCGGGTTTGAGTTGGTCGGAAGGTCTGGTCGAGTTGCCGGACGGAAAGCTTGATGTCACGCCGGGCGATCTGGTGCGCTACATTCCCTATGGCAGCTTCGGGCTCTGACCGGGCTTGCCTCCGGCGGGGATATTTTTTTGAGAAATGAAGACCTCAGTCGAAGGTTCCGGCAACGCGGCCCAAGAGCATGAAAGCGCGGGCAGTTCGGGTTTCTGCAAGTCGCGTGATGTCTTCATCGCTCGCGGCCTCTGCAAAGGCGGCAAAGGTCTTGTCGAACTCCCGCAGGAAGTGATGCGCTGAGTCCCGGAAGATCGGATCGGAACGCATACGTCCGGCGCAGAGGGCGAGGCTGGAGCGGTCGTGAACGCCTCCCAAGCCGGCAATGGTGCGGCCGCGTTCGCCTTGAGCGAATTTGCGCCAAATTTCGGGGCGGGCCCGGTCGGGGTTCAGATCATCCATGTAGATGCCGTCCTGAGACAGGAGTGTCAGAACATCCTGCGAGGCGCGGACAAGGCGCGATGCGCCGTGATCTGCGAGCGCGCGACGCAGCTGCCGAAAGCCCTCCGTGTCATTTTCGTTCTCCGGGAAATTCAATGCGCCGATGAAATCAGCGATCGAAATGGGCGGCTTCTCCTGATTGCCCGGTGTGTCGAGCGCAAGCGTCGGCTGGCTGTCTCCGGGTGACAATCCGGGTCGTGTCAGCATGGAGGACGGACTGCCGGGCGCAGGCGCCTTCGCGTCCCGTGTCGTGGCAAAGGTCGCAATCGCGTATTCAGTCTGCTTCTGCGACGCCACGATCTCGTCGAGCTTCTGCTCCATCGCGGGTTTGATCCCGAGACCCGAGGATTGCTTCTGGCTTACATAGGCCTGACGCATGGCATCGACAGAGGCTTGAAGGCGTACGGTCTCTTGCCGCATCAGCCTTGTCGTGCGGGCCAGAAGCGTTGCGATCCAGATCATGGCAATCGGCAGCAGGACCGCGATGACTGTCAGAACAGCGCCCGCAGCCGTGGCTTCCTGATCCTCGGGATGGAACGCCAAAAAATAGATCCCGACGCCGGAGAGCCAGATGATCGTCAACGCAATGGCGATCAGGTCGTCTGGGGTCAGGCCGCGGTTTGGCTGGCTGTAAACTCCCAGATCGATGGTCTTGTCCGGTTTGGGATCTGTGCTCTGATCAGCCATGGACGAGGTCTGTGCTCCGATGTCAAACGTATTTAATTTCAAGTACTTCGTAATCGCGGGTACCGCCCGGGGTCCTGACCTCGACGCTATCGCCCTCTTCCTTGCCGATGAGTGCGCGCGCAAGCGGGGATTTGATATTGAGCAGGCCCTTTTCGATATCGGCCTCGGCCTCGCCGACGATCTGATAGGATTTCTCCTCCTCGGTATCTTCATCGATCAGTTTGACGGTAGCGCCAAACTTGATCGATCCGGACAGCCGCGCGGGATCTATGACCTCGGCCAGCCCCAGCATACCTTCGAGTTCCTTGATCCGGCCTTCGATAAAGCTCTGTTTTTCGCGGGCAGAATGGTATTCTGCGTTCTCCGAAAGATCGCCATGTTCCCGGGCCTCCGCGATCGCGCGAATGATAGAGGGGCGTTCCTCGGTCTTTAGAACTTTCAATTCGCCATCAAGAGCCTTGTGGCCCTTGGGCGTCATCGGGATCTTTTCCATAATCAACTTCTTTTTATGTGACGTCATGGCCGCGGCCGCTGACGGCCACTTCACTGAATATTTGCGCCTTTGACAAGATGTCTTGGCGGAGTGTCGCCTTCTATCTGCCGCTCACGCTGATTTTCGCCGGAGCGAGCAGTTGCGTATCGAGCTTCGTTGGCGTGGTTGGTTCCCCGTCGACGCCGCAGGCGGTCAGAAATGCACAAACAAGTGCTAGTCCCAAAGGTCTCATTCCAATGCGTCCTTCCATCTCTTAATCTGGTTCCGAACCTGTTCCGGTGCGGTGCCGCCATAACTCGTCCGGCTGGCGACGGAATTGTGCACGCCCAAAACGTCGAAAACATCTCCGGTGATCTTGGGGCATATCCCGGTCATATCCGCGAGGCTGAGATCGGACAGATCACAGCCCTTGTCTTCGGCGCATTTGACGATGGCGCCCGTCACGTGGTGGGCGTCACGGAACGGCATGTCGAGGCTGCGCACCAGCCAATCGGCGAGGTCGGTGGCGGTGGAGAAACCGGAAGCGGAGGCGGCCTCGAGACTGTCGCGTTGCGCGGTCATGTCCCGGACCATGCCGGTCATCGCGGCCAGAGCCAGCATCAGGTTGTCGGCCGCATCAAAGACCTGTTCCTTGTCTTCCTGCATGTCTTTTGAATAGGCCAGTGGAAGGCCTTTCATGACCGTCATGAGCGCGACATTCGCCCCGAAAATGCGGCCGATCTTTGCGCGAATGAGTTCGGCCGCGTCAGGGTTCTTCTTCTGCGGCATGATCGAGGAGCCTGTGGAGAAGCGGTCGCTCAGCGCGACGAAGCGGAACTGGGCCGAAGACCAGATGACGAGTTCTTCGGCAAAGCGGCTCAGATGCAGGGCGCAGATGGAGGCGCAGGAGAGAAACTCAAGCGCGAAATCGCGATCCGACACGGCATCGAGAGAATTGGCCGCGGGGCGGTCGAACCCAAGGGCTTCCGCTGTCATATGTCGGTCGATTGGGAAGGATGTCCCTGCCAGTGCAGCTGCTCCCAAGGGGCTTTCGTTCATACGTGCGCGGGCGTCCTTGAACCGCGAGGCATCACGGCCCAGCATCTCCACATAGGCCAGCATGTGATGGCCCCAGGTGACAGGCTGCGCCGTTTGCAGGTGCGTGAAGCCTGGCATGACCCAATCCGCACCGGCTTCGGCCTGACCGAGCAGCGCCTTTTGCAATTCGGCGATGCCTTCGATGGCAGCGTCGATCTGATCGCGTACCCAGAGTTTGAAATCGGTGGCGACCTGATCGTTGCGCGATCGGGCCGTGTGAAGCCGGCCTGCCGCCTCGCCCACAATCTCCTTGAGGCGGGCTTCCACGTTCATATGGATATCTTCCAGAGCGGTGGAAAATTCGAAAGAGCCGGTCTCGATCTCTGACAAAACCGTGAGCAGGCCTTTCCGTATCTCGGCGGCATCGTTATCAGACAGGATACCCTGATAGGCGAGCATCGCCGCATGGGCGCGGGAGCCTTCGATGTCTTGTTTCGCAAGACGCTGGTCGAACCCGATCGAGGCATTGATTGCCTCCATGATCGCGTCCGGTCCGGCAGCGAAACGTCCGCCCCACATTGCGTTTGATTTCTTGTCGGTCATCTGAAGGCTCTTTGGAGGTTTAAGACATGCGTCTGTTGCAATCACTCGTCCTATACGCGGGGCTTGCGCTCGGTGCAAATACTGCGCTCGCGGCGGATCTTTCTGAGACGGCGGCCTTGGCGACCGGTGAACTGGGCAAGATCAGGTTTGCCGAGGCCCCGGAGCCCGTATCGGACGTGGCTTTCACGGATGCAGAGGGCAATCCTGTCTCGCTGGCGGATTATCGTGGGGAGTATGTGTTGTTGAATTTCTGGGCGCTGTGGTGTGCGCCCTGTCGCGAGGAGATGCCGGCGCTCGATCGGTTGACGGAGGACATGAAGGGGACGCCCTTCCGGGTTGTCACCGTGGCCACCGGGCGCAATTCGCTGGAGCGAATTGGTGAGTTCTTCGAGGAGAACAACCTCACCAACTTGCCGGTCCTTTTGGACCCGAAGATGGAACTGGCGCGAAGCGTCGGTGCGCTGGGCCTGCCTTTAACCCTGCTGATCAACCCAGATGGGCAGGAGGTGGCTCGCGCGCAGGGTGCGCTGGAATGGGACAGCGAGGCGGCGCTCGAGCTGTTCCGGTCTTGGATGCAAAGCAGCTGAGGCGCGGCCTCAGCCTTTGGCCTTGATCACCTGCATCAGGGGCATCAGATCGCCCATGTCAGGACCGTGGGTCTGGCCGGTCAGGGCTTTGCGGAGCGGCTGAAACAGACCGCGGCCCTTGCGCCCGGTCTTCTCCTTCACCGCACTCGTCCATTGTGACCACGTCTCGGGCGTATAGGGGCCGCCGGGCAGCAGTGTCATCGCCTCTGCAACGAAGTCCTTGTCTTCGTCATCGATCCAAGGCTCGGCCCCGTCCCGGCAAAGCGCCCACCATGCGGCAAGATCGCCCTTAACCGTGATATTCTCGCGGATCACGCGCCAGAAAGCTTCTTGCAGGGCTGCGGGAACGCCCAAGTCGTCCAGGTTTGAGGAAACCGCGGAAAGGGGCTGTGTATGTAAATACCGCGCGGTCAGAGGGAACAGGTCTTCTACATCGAATTTTGTTGGTGCGGAGCCGAATTTGGACAGGTCGAACCCCTCGATCAACTCATCGATGCTGCCGCGCAGTTCCACCGGATCAGAGGAGCCAAGCCGGGCCATGTGCGACAGCAGTGCCATCGGCTCCACGCCGCGTTCGCACAAATCCCTCAGGGCGAGTGTGCCC
>JABDPP010000204.1 GCA_013042765.1 Litoreibacter sp. | reverse complement strand
TTGAGCCTCCTCCTTGCTTAGAGACGGGTTCTCCCAGAACCGGCCCCAATGCGGGTTTTCTCCCAGAAGCGCGTCGGCCCCCCAGTCCGGTCGGTCAAGCGATCCCAGCGCCAGTTCGTCGGTGATCGCGTGCATTTGAGCGATCAGGGTCCCTAGATCGCCGTAGCGAGAGATATCGCCTGCATATGTCAGCCCATGCTCACCGATCGGCTCTGCATCGATCCATGTAATCATGGAGGCTATGGGCAGCCCGCTCAGACGTGCGGCCAGATTTCCGCCCTTGGTCGGGATCGGACGGGGACAGGGAAACCCGCGCTCCGCGAGCGCAGCGGTCCAGGTCAATTCGCCTTTGATTGCCTCGGCGCTCTGGTATCCTTCGCGGTGCAGTCGCAGCGCGGCATGGGTGCCGTTGGTGAGATGCGCTTCGAAAACGAGGTTTTCGCGATCGCGGATCAGGCGTGGTTCACCCGCGAGTCCGCCCCATGGAATCGCGGCCTGATGGGCGGCCGAAATTGGATCTTCAAGCTGGCTCACAGCGGCGTCCGTTCCAGCACTTTTTCCAGCGTGTCGATCGCAAGATCGGCATGGTCGCGTTGGAAGGGCATCGGCGGGCGCATTTTCAGCGTGTTCATGTCCCGCCCGATCCGGTTCATTAGAATACCTTCATGGCGCATTGCCTCAACAACACGTCCGGCGAAACCCGTTGCCGCGCTGCCGTCGGTTTGCAGGAACTCGATCCCGAAGAAGAGGCCAAGACCGCGGGCTTCGGCCTTCAGAGGGTGCTCGATCGCCCGCAAGCGCTCCAGCGCGTATGCGCCCACGTCGTGTGCATTCGCAATCAGGGCATCCTCTTCGATGATCTCCAGTGTCGCAAGCGCGGCCGCGCAGGAGACAGGATTGCCGCCAAACGTGTTGAAATAGCCGAAGGCGCCGCGAAACGCCGCCATCACATCCGGGCGCGTGACGACTGCCGCCACGGGATGTCCATTGGCCATCGGTTTTCCGAGCGTGACTACATCGGGCGCGAACCCCATCCAGTCATGGCCCCACCAGCCGGTGCCGGTCCGCCCGAAACCTGGTTGGACTTCGTCGCAGAGGATCAGACCGCCTGCCGTACGAACGACCTCTATCGTTGGGTCGAGGAAACCTGGTTCAAGTGCTGGAAAGCCCTCGTTTGAAAAGGTCGGGCACAGCATGAAACCGGCGAAGCCGTGTCCGCTTTCTTCCAGTTTGGCGATTGCGGCCTCGACGTTACGGGCGAAGGCCTGCGACTGCTCTTCGAGCGATCCGCCGGCCGGCCTCACGGAATCGGGCGCCGGAACCAGCTGGATGTGATCCTGATAGCCGCCGATGGGGGGGCGTCGGGTCGACAGCTGGGAGACTGCGCTGGTGTTGCCGTGAAACGTGTTGTCGGTCGCGATAAAGCCGGTCTTGCCGGTTTTGGCCTGTGCCATACGCAGCGCGACGTCATTGGCTTCCGACCCCGTGCACACCATGATCAACTGCGTGAGGTCATGAGAGAACTTAGCGGTCAGCCGCTCGCCATATTCCAGAATACCCTCATGCAGATAGCGCGTGTGGGTGTTCAAAGTTGCGGCTTGCTCTGCAATCGCCTCAACCACTTTTGGATGGCAGTGTCCGACATGGGGCACGTTGTTGTAGCAGTCGAGATAGCGCCGTCCGTCTGCGTCCCAGAGCCAGACACTTTCGCCGCGTACAAGGTTGACGGGACAGTCGTAGAAAATCGGTACATTGGGACCCAGGACACGCGTTCGGCGTTCCAGCATTTCAGTCGTCATAGCTAACCTTCCCGCGCAGGGATTTCACTTCACCGCGTTGTTTCTTTGCCGCGATACGACGCTTCTTGGACCCCAGCGTAGGTCGGGTAGCGATCCGTCGTTTTGGGGTCTCAAGCGCCTTTCGGATCAGGTCCGCGAGGCGCTGCTCAGCGATTTCACGATTGCGCGCCTGTGAACGTGTGTCCTGAACACTGATGATCAGCGCGCCGTCTTTGGTCCAGCGCCGACCCGCTAGCCGCTTTAGACGCGTCTTGACCGGTGCCGGAAGATTCGGGCTGCGCGCGGCCTCGAACCGCAATTCGACTGCGGTGGAAACCTTGTTCACATTCTGACCGCCCGGCCCTTGGGCGCGGGTAAAGTTCTCCGTCAGTTCCCAAGGCTCGATCGTGATGGTGTCGGTGATGCGGATCATGGCGGCAGGTTAAGGCGATAATGCCGCGTCATGCAAAGGGTGCGGACAGATTTCGAGGCGAACCCCGTTCATATCGCTCAAACGAAATCGATATGCTTGTTGAGGGGCAGTTCTCGGATCCGTTGCCCTGTGGCTGCGAATATCGCATTGGCCAGAGCCGGTGCTGCCGGAGGCACCGACGGTTCGCCAACCCCGCGGACCGGCGCGTCATTCTCAAGCCCGCGCACAGTGATCTCGGGTGCCTGGTAGAGCCGCATCGTTTCAAAGAGATCGAAATTCTCCTGCTCGGTCTGCCCGTCGGCATAGGTCAGTTCGGCCTGCATGGCGTGCCCGAGCCCCCAGATGATACCACCCTGTACCTGATTTTCGAAATTGATTGGATCGAGAACGCGCCCAACCTCCAGCGCCGCAAAGACCCTATCGATCCGTAGGCCATCTGGAGTGTCGGAGACTTCGATCACCTGCGCACTGGGCACGCCGAAGGACAGGGTGAACGCGACGCCGCGACCCCGGTTTGGTCCTGGATCGCTGCCCCAGTTCGACATCTCGCCCACAGCTTCAAGAACCTTGCGGGAGGGCTCGTGCCAGCAAAGGCGCAGTCGTTCTTCCAGCGGGTCCGCGCCCGCAGCATGGATCAATTCGTCGAGAAAGCCTTCATGAAAGAAGCCGTTTCCGGAGGCCCCAACAGAGCGCCATGAAGAAACCGGTGCCAGCGGCGGCGCTCGATAGCCGGTGACGCGGTAGTTCTCGATCCCGAAGGGCTGATCCCAGGCACCGGCTACGATGGCGATATCCGGCCCGGGTACCGATTGGTTGAGTCGCCCGGTTTGTGATTGGGTCACGGATGGGCTGGCGATACCCAGATCGAAGCTGGTGACCTGCCAGTTTGAGACGGCGCCACGGCCGCGCGCGATAGCCAGAGGGCGGGGAAAGTCATGCGTCATGTCTTCTTCGCGGGACCATGTCATCTTGATCGGAACGTTTGGATGGACCAGCGCGATTTCCACGGCTTGCCGCACGAAATCGTCCTCCAGACGTCGCCCGAAACTGCCGCCTGCGATCTCGACATGCAGGTGGATATCCTCGGCGGCGAGCCCGGTGAAGTGCGAGACCGAGTCCATCACGAAAAGCGGGATCTGCGTGCTCGTCCAGATATCGAGCCGCCCATCTTTGAAAAGGACCGTGGCATTCAGGGGCTCAAGAGGCGCGTGCGCGAGGTAGGGAACCCGGTATTCCGCCGCGATCCCGTCACCGCTGCTCAGTGCGGCGTCGACATCTCCTTCATCCTTGAAGCGGCTGTCCTGCAGGCCCGGAGTGAAGGCCGCGGCCACTGCGTCCCAATGATCGCCCTGCTCTGCCGGATAGGGGGCAGGCCCCCAGTCGAAATCGATCATGTTTGAAGCCTGAAGAGCCCGCCAAGTATTGTCCGCGATGACGGCGACACCTCCGGTCACCGGCTCTATCTTGATCACGCCTCTCGCCTGCTCAGCCGCGCTCGCATCCAAGGCGAGCATCTCGCCGCCCAGTCGCGGGTTTGTCCGAACGGTGGCATAGACCATCCCGGGCATCTCGATATCAATCCCGTAGCGCGCAGTACCGGTTGATTTCTGGGTCACGTCAATGCGGTGAACCGGTCTGCCGAGAATGCGCCATGCGCTTTGCGGTTTGAGTGTCACCTCCGATGGTTGGTCGATCTCTGCGGCTTCCGGCGCAAGCTCCATGTAGTCGATCCGGCTTCCATCCGGAAGCACGACCCCGCCACGCTCCGTCTTCAACTGCGCCACTTCGATGCCGGTCCGGTTTGCAGCCGCTTGCACAAGAGTTGCCCGGGCCACTGCGCCCGCCTTGCGCATCTTGTCGAACGCATCGGGCACGGTGGAGGAACCGCCAGTGATTTGCAGCCCCATCAGTTTGCCCACCACATCGCCAAAGGCACGTGCATTGCGTGCTACGAACCCGTAATTAGTGGCCGCGATGGGGAAGCCTTCAGCGACCACGGCACCATTGTAATAGGCCGAGCTTGGCGGTCCGTGGTCCACCTTGACCTGTGCCAGATCCAGATCCATCTCCTCGGCGATCAGCGCGGCCTGAATGGATTGCGCACCCTGGCCCATATCGACGCGCGGTGTGATTATCGTGATGCCGGACTGGTCAATCCTGAGATAGGGTGTCAGCGCGGTCTGATCCGCGTCCAGATCGGCTAGCAGCGGGTTCGTTAATGGTTTCTTGTAGCTGTAGTAACCGAACGCAACACCGCCGGCGACCGCGGTCGAACCGACCAGAAACGTCCGGCGGGCGATTTTTCCCAAGCGACTCATCTCACGTCTCCCGCATCTTTGCGGCGGCGGATTTCACCGCGGCGCGGATCCGGGGATACGTCCCACAGCGGCAGAGGTTGCCTGACATTGCCTCATCGATCTGGGCGTCCGTCGGAGCCGGGATATCGGCCAGCAAAGATGCAGCCTGCATGATCTGACCTGACTGGCAATAACCGCATTGAGCGACTTGGTGGTCGATCCAGGCCTCCTGCACCGAATGTAGCGCCTCGGGAGTGCCGAGCCCCTCGATTGTTGTGATTTCTCCTTCGACATCCCCAACAGCCAGCTGGCAGGAGCGGACGGCCTCCCCGTCAAGATGCACCGTGCAGGCGCCGCATTGGGCGATTCCGCAGCCATATTTCGGCCCCTTTATATTTAGAACGTCGCGCAGAACCCACAGAAGCGGCATGTCGTCCTCGACATCGACCTCGTGACGGGCGCCATTGACGATCAGTTCCATGAAAACTGCCTGCAGGAAAGGAATGCTGCTTTGGTATTACATCGAGGGTTTGTCGACGGAATAGAAGAGTAAACAGTTCTGTTCACCTTTGCGCGAAATCTGGACAACACTAGAGACGGTTTAGCAAAGACAGTGTCGGCCAGGCATCAGCCGGAAAGCCCAGTCTGCGTTGTTCTGCCTGAACGGCGGCGCGGGTTCGGGCGCCCAGGATTCCGTCGATCTTGCCCACGTCGAAACCGCGGCTGACGAGCTTTTTCTGCAGTGCTTTCATTTGCGCGTCCGATAAGCCGGGATCGGGGTTGCCGGCATCGTAGACCGGCGCGCCGCCCAGACGGGTGGCAAAATAGGCGGCGGTCGTCACGTAAACGAAGCTTTGGTTCCATTCGAAATAGACCCGGAAATTGGGATATACCAAGAAGGCCGGTCCCTTGTGCCCCATGGGCAGGATCACCGATGCCTTGCCTTTGCCATCGAACCGACCACTGCGTGGCCGCACACCGAGGCGTTTCCATTCGGAGACCCGCAATTCGGTTGTTAGTCCGGTCTTGGACCAGTCCAGACCTTTGGGCACAGTAACCTCCTGCAGCCAGGGCTGGTTGGGTTGCCAGCCAAGTGCGCTCA
Source organism: Litoreibacter sp. (assembly GCA_013042765.1). Taxonomy (GTDB): domain Bacteria; phylum Pseudomonadota; class Alphaproteobacteria; order Rhodobacterales; family Rhodobacteraceae; genus Litoreibacter. The sequence continues at coordinate 8,012 of JABDPP010000204.1, read as the reverse complement.
GCATGCGCGCCCCAGACAGAAGCGCATCCGGGACCGAGGTCTTGAGGCGAACCCGCCCATCGCCGTCGCCATCCACGCCATTGACGAGGATATCCTCCGGCAACATCTGGACCATGCCGATCTCTCCTGCCCATGCGCCCGTCATGGTCACGGGATCGAAATCGCCTCTCTCGAACAGTTCCAGCGCTGCGAAAACCTGCGGGCGGAATAACTCGGGCCTGCGGCAGTCATGGCTGAGCGTGACAAGGGCGTTGAGCGTGTTGAAATCCCCCTGTACGGCCCCGTAATCCGTCTCCAAGGCCCAGAAGGCCAACAGAACGCCTGGGGCGACGCCGTAGTCGCGTTCGATCCGCTGAAAGATCGCGGAGTATTTGCCCGCATTGCGACGGCCACGGTCCATACGGTTCTGGCTGATTACCGCGCGTGAGAAGTCGATGAAGCTCTTCTTGAAAACCCCCTGTGAGCGATCCGCGCGCAGGACATTCTGATCCTGCTCCACCGATCTGAAGAAAGCCCGGACCGTGGATTTTTTATGCCCCTTGGCCAGTGCTTCCGCTTGCATCGTCTGGACGAAGCGGTTGAAGCTGCCGCCACAGGCAGCTTGCCCCATGGCGGAGACGGGCATTGCAAGGAGAGCCATCGCAAGGAAAAGGTGTCGCATCAGAACCGCTCGAGCTTTGTTTTGACGCCTGTATATCATTCCAGCGCGCCCGTGACGAGAGATCAGCTGAACACGGGCAGCGCGCCCAACGCGAGGCCCAGTGCCGCCACGAGAACAAGAGCCAGCGCCCAAGCCCGCCAAAGCGCTGAAACTGCTCTTTCGACGTCGTCCGAACCAAGATCGTGCCGCCCGGCTTCATTAACGAATGGCTCTTCGCGCAGAACGCCTTCATAGCTGCGCGGGCCAGACAGTGCCACGTCCAGAACGCCAGCCATGGCCGCCTCTGGCCAGCCGGCATTGGGCGAGCGGTGTTTATTTGCGTCCCGTTTTACCGTGCGCCAGACGCCGGGGTTCGCGTGACCCGCAGCGATCAGCAGAGCCGTGAGACGGGCCGGGATCCAATTCACCACATCATCGAGCCGTGCAGCGGCCCACCCGAAGGCCTCGTGGCGCGGTGTGAGGTAACCGATCATGCTGTCGGCCGTGTTGATCAGTTTGTAGGCAAGAATGCCGGGCAGGCCGAGCAAAAGGTACCAGAATGCCGGTGCGATTACTCCGTCCGACAGGTTCTCCGCAGCACTTTCGATGGCGCCACGGGCGACCCCTGCATTATCCAGCGCGCTCACATCGCGCCCGACGATCCGGGCGACCATCTTGCGCCCATCTCCAATCGACAGGCGCAGAGCATCGCCCACGTCGCGCACGTGATCGGCAAGGCTGCGCTGAGCCAGCAGCACCGCGACGAGTACAACCTCGAGGATGCCGCCATCCGGAACGGAGGACAGGATGTGCCCCAGCGCAAGAGCCCCAGCCACCAGCACCGCGATAACGGCAATCCCTTTGAGTTTTCTGGCCTGTCCAGTGTTGAAACGTGCATCGCACCGCCCAATCAGACGTCCCATCAACACGGCAGGATGTGGCACCCGGTCCCAAAGCCATTTCGGCTCCCCGAGCGCCGCGTCGAGCAGCATGGCAATCACCAGGAGCGCGGGGACACTCATTTGAGCGCTCTGGACAACTGACCCCAACGATCCGGAGCAGGAAGCCCAAGCCGCACCCATGTCTTCGAGTAGGGGAAAATGCGCGACCAGATGTGGCGACGGGCAAGCCTTTCTTGCCAAGCCGCGGCGCTATCAACTTCATAGAGCCGGAACAGATCTGTGCCGCCAACGATCTTGGCATGTGGTGCCATCATCGCGTCCAGGCGCGCCGCGTCAGTGGCCAGACGAATGCGTGTTTGCGCTGCCCAGCCTTTGTCCTCCAAGGCGCGCGCGCCGATTTCCAAGGCGGAGCCGGAGACGGCCCATGGGCCCAGCAGGTCCGCAAGACCTGCCTTGCGGAGAGGGTTCAACGTACGATGGGAAGCTACCGCAAAGCCCAGCCGCAGCCCGGCAAGGCCCCAGAATTTGCCGAAGCTCTTTAGGATCAGGACGCCGACCTCCGGGCTTCGAGCGATATGGCTCGCCGCGGGCGTAACATCGCAAAAACTCTCGTCGATGATCGTCAGGCTGCGGCTGCCGATATGTGCATCCTCCCAAAGCCGCCCATCCGGATTATTCGGATGCACGTAGACGTGGGTCTGTGCAGCCGGGTCTTCATGGCCGCAGGGCTGTGCGTGCGCCTCGAACGCCGCTGCGTGTTCGTTATAGGTCGGGCCAGGAATATGGGCTGGGCCGCCGTCGCTCAGATGCGGTATCCGTGCGATCAGAGCGGATGCACCCGGAGCGGCGATAACCTCCGCATCATCTGGGATTTTCCAGAATATCCGGGTGGCTTGTTCCAGTCGCGCCATAGCCTTCCGGTCCGGCAAGGCCGTCCATGCGTCGAATGGGATGTCACCGACTGGATAGGGCACCGGATTAATGCCGGTCGAGAGATCAAGCCAATCGTGTCGCTCCCCACCATAGGTCGCAATTGCAGCATCGAGCCCGCCGCCGTGGTCGCGGGCACTGCCTGTCACGACGCGTCCGGCAGTGGCGGGTGACGGGTCACGAAATGGCCTTTGATTGGCTGTGGCCATTGTTTGTAGGGCACGGTTCCGGTCTCGCTTTGGGCATGTAACGCCGCGTAGTCGACAACGGCCTGTGCGGCCTCGTCGCTGGGCACGAACTCGCCGAGCGTATAGGCCAGTTTGCCCGCACCCTGAATCGCGACATTGCAGCCCCGCGCACAGCCCATCAGGCAGGAGTGGCGACGCGTTGTGACATGTGGGTTGCCTGCCGCCGCCGCCTCGACCATCTCGGCCAGCCGTTCCCCGTCGGTCTGCACATTGGTTCCCGCTTGCCAATCATCTCTTTTGCAAGTGTCGCAAATGGTTATCGTGCTGGTCATATCTACCCTGATTTTCGCCGGTCTTCCCGTCGGCCCTATCAAACGGGATTCCCTAGAAGAAGCAAGAACCAGCCGGTCTCGCGCTGGCAATCAAGAATCAACGCAAGGTTACTTCGCCGTTAACCAATCATTAGGAATACTGGCGCAACACTGGATGTCACTTAGCCACGGGGAAGCGTACCGGCCCATTTGCCACAATGGAGGTCGGCCTGCAAAAAAATGAACGTATTGATTGTTGAAAACGATCAGGGGCTCGGCGAGGTCTGGGCCGATCACATCGGTCGTCTGGGTCCGGATGCCACGCTTGTGGGAACTCAGGTGCAGGCGGTCTCCGCCCTGCGCGAGGACCGTTTCGATGTTGTTATCCTTAACCTCAACCTGATGTCAGGCAGTGCAATGGCGGTCGCCGATTACGCAAGCTACAGATGGCCTGAGACCAAGGTCATTTTCGTCACCGGCAACAGCTTCTTCTCCGACGGGTCGATCTTCAGCTTCGTGGCAAATGCCTGCGCCCTTGTGCCCTGCGCTACGCCGCCCTCGGATCTTGCGGCACTGGTGGATTACCACGGCCGTTGAGGCCCTCGCGCCCATGCGGTTCGTCCCAATCGATCACTGGATTGATCGGAATGATGCGATGGGGGTTAATGCTCTCGTGGCTGTAGTGGTAATGCCGGACTATGTGTTCGAAATTCACGGTCTCGGCCACGCCTGGCCACTGGTAGAGGTCGCGCGTATAGGCCCACAGGTGCGGGTAATCGACGATCCGCTTGCGGTTGCACTTGAAATGCAGGTGGTAGACCAGATCGAAACGCACGAGAGTGGTAAACAGACGCCAATCCGCCTCGGTCAGGCGCTCACCCATCAGGTAACGATTTTGGCCCAACCGTTCTTCCAGCCAATCCAACGTTTCAAAAAGGGGCATCACGGCCTCTTCATAGGCGTTCTGGGTGGTTGCGAACCCGGATTTGTAGACACCGTTGTTCAAGGTTGAGTAGATCCGAGCGTTGACCTCTTCGATCTCATCGCGCATCGCCTCTGGCCAGAAATCCAGATCGTTCCCGGTGAGGCCGTCGAAGGCGGAGTTGAACATCCGGATGATCTCGGAGCTTTCATTGGAGACGATCGTCTCGGTTTGCTTGTCCCAGAGGATCGGGACTGTTACCCGTCCGGTGATGCCCGGATCAGCCTTCAGATAGACGTCGCGCGCGAATTCCAAGCAGTAGAGAGTGTCGCCGGTCGCGCCATGGGCGTCTTTCTCGAATGTCCAGCCATCCGACAGCATGTCGGGATGTACAACGGAGACATCAATCAACGAAGCAAGGCCCTTGAGCGATCTGAAGATCAGTGTCCGGTGCGCCCAAGGACAGGCTTTTGAGACATAAAGATGATACCGCCCGGTTTCGGCTTTGAAGCCCGCAATGCCTGATGGGCCTGCGCTGCCATCCGCGGTAATCCAGTTGCGGAACGCAGCCGTGCTGCGCTTGAATTTCCCACCGGTGGATGTCGTGTCGTACCACTTGTCCTGCCAGACGCCGTTTACGAGAAGTCCCATGCTGATCCCTTTCAGTTCCGCGTGCTATGTAGGTCGCTGATGCAACTCCGACCAGAGGCACTGGCGCGCAGGCGCCGTGCGCAGATCAACAAGGTCGGATTTGTGCGACAGGCCTTCGCGAATCTCGTTGCGGCATCGCATCAGCCTCCATATACCCGTTAGGGACGAGGCCCGATGCCGGGCCAGAGAGGTTGGCAGCCTGAGGATCGACCCAGACCGGGGATCAGACGGCCGCATCGTCCGGGCGCGGTTCGTGACCGCCATCCTCTCCGTGAAAACAAGTTGGCTGAAGGTAGCGCTGAACATGAAAGCTCTTTTCCCCGCATGTGCCGTCGTTCTGGCGGCCTCTCCCGTAACGGCCCATGTCGGCCATCTTGGGGAACTGGCAGGCCATGGCCACTGGGTCGCGGGCGCTGCCATCGGAATCGCAGCAGCCATCACGCTATGGGGCGCTCTCAAAGGCGATAAGGCCACGAAGGACGATCCTGAAACGACCGAGAAAAGCGAAGGGGAAGTCTCATGAGCAAGATCGGTGTCATGATATGTGGCCACGGCTCGCGCAGCCAGGCCGCGGTCGAAGAGTTTTCGGTACTCGCGGAGAAACTCCCTGCCTACCTGCCCTCAGGCTGGGAAACCGAATACGGCTATCTGGAATTCGCCAACCCGGTGATCCGCGATGGTCTCGACCGGTTGCGCGAAAAGGGATGCGACAAGATCCTTGCTGTGCCGGGCATGCTCTTTGCCGCAATGCATGCCAAGAACGACATTCCAACAGTGCTTAACACTTACGCTGCGAAGCACGGGATCGAGGTCTCCTATGGTCGCGAACTAGGCGTGGACCCCAAGATGATCGCCGCTGCGGGTGCGCGTGTGCAGGAAGCAATCGACCGCGCCAATGCGGAATATGGCGACTTACCCAATGAAGACACCTGCCTCGTGGTCATCGGCCGCGGCGCGTCTGACCCAGACGCCAACGGCAACGTCGCCAAGATCGCCCGAATGTTGCAGGAAGGCATGGGGATCGGCTGGTGCGAGGTGGGCTATTCCGGCGTCACTTTCCCGCTTGTTGAGCCCTGCCTGCAGCATGCCACCCGTCTTGGATACAAGCGTATCGTCATCTTCCCCTATTTCCTGTTCACCGGCATCCTGATCGACCGTATCTACGGCTTCACCGATCAGGTCGCCGCCGAACACCCCGATATCCAGTTCGTCAAGGCGGGCTACCTCAACGACCATGACCAGGTGCTCGCGACCTTCGCCGACCGCGTCACCGAACAGGTGGGCGAAATCCCTCCGCCAAACTGCGCGATGTGTAAGTACCGCACGCAGGTGCTTGGCTTCGAGGCGGAGGTCGGCGCGATCCAGGAAAGCCACCACCACCATGTCGAAGGGCAGGGCGCCAGCGCGCCGGGCTCCAACGTGGCCGATTGCGAGCTTTGCAACACGTTTTGTACCGGTCTCTGCCGCCTCGAAAACCAGCACGACCACCATCATGACCACGACCACGGCCATGATCACCATCACCACGCGCCCTACCCCCATGCAAAGCACCCGCATGGACCGGAAAGCGCCCGCAAACCGAAACCCTGACCCTTTCAGTTCTCCTGAAATATCCCCGCCGGAGGCTCCCGCCCTCGCCAGATCCGCAAGGCCCGAATATGCGCCCCTACGAGAAGATACCCGCCGCGATCTACGCGCAGAGCTTCGCCACCGTGCGGGCCGAGGCGCGTCTGGATCGCTTTGATCCGGGCATGGCGGCATTGGCCACGCGGGTCATTCATTCCTGCGGAATGGTAGAAGTGGCAGACAGGCTCTCCTACTCACCCCGCGCCTATGATGTGGGTCATGCCGCTTTGCAGGCTGGTGCCCCGGTTCTGTGCGATTGCGAAATGGTGGCCGCAGGTGTGATCCGCCGCTACCTGCCCGCGGAGAACCAGGTGATCGTCTCACTCAACGATCCCGCGACGAGAGGTCTGGCGGAAGAGATAGGCAATACCCGGTCGGCGGCCGCTGTGGAGCTTTGGCGTGACCACCTTGCCGGCGCTGTCGTTGTGATCGGGAACGCGCCGACGGCACTCTTCCATCTGCTCGAACTTCTTGATCAAGGCTGGCCCAAACCTGCGATGATCCTCGGCTTTCCGGTGGGCTTTGTGGGGGCTGCGGAATCCAAGGCGGAGCTCGCAAGCGACGCCCGGGGGGCAGAATTCGTGGCTCTGAGGGGCCGGCGCGGCGGATCCGCAATGGCGTCGGCCGCGCTCAACGCACTGGCCGCCGGCCTGCCGGAGGAAAACACATGACACAGGACCAGACGATCTCCTCGAGTTCCCCCTGGCTGCATATCGTTGGAATCGGTGAAGATGGGATGGATGGGCTGACACCGGCGACCCGCGCGGTGCTCGAGGCCGCTGACGTTATCATTGGCGGCGATCGCCACCACGGTCTCTCGGACTCTGTGACAGCGGAGCGTATTTCCTGGCCATCGCCCTTTGATGCACTGATCGACACATTGCGAGACCTGCGTGGAAAGCGCGTTGTGGTCCTTGCCACGGGGGATCCCCTCTGGTTTTCGGTCGGCGCGCGGATCGGGCGCCAGATCGATCCGGCCGAGATCATCTACCATCCGCAGATTTCAGCCTTCCAGTTGGCCTCCGCCCGCATGGGCTGGAGCATCGCGGATGTGGAGACCCTGACTGTGCATGGCCGGCCGGTTGAGCAGATGGTCGCTTTCATCCAGCCAGATCAAAGGCTTCTAGTCCTGACCACCGGTGCCGAGACCCCGGCGCAGATCGCGGGATTCCTGACCTCTCGCGGCTTCGGAAATTCGAAAATGACGGTGCTGGCCGCCATGGGCGGGGAGCGGGAAGAACGCTTCGATGGTATTGCCGAGAGCTGGGATCAGGAGGTGCCGCCCTTCAACACGCTTGCGGTCGAATGTATCGCGGCCCCTGATGCGGCCCTTCTTCCGCGGGTCCCGGGGCTCGATGACGCCCTGTTCCAATCCGACGGAACGATGACAAAACAGGAAGTTCGGGCGGCGACGCTGGCAAAACTAATGCCGATGCGCGGCGCGCTTTTGTGGGATATTGGCACCGGCTGCGGCTCGGTCGCGATCGAATGGATGCGAGCGGCCCGCTACGCCCGCGCCATCGGGATCGAACCACGCGCCGACCGACGGGCCATGGCGGCCGCGAATGCACTGGCGCTGGGTACGCCGAAACTGGAACTTATCGATGGTGAGGTTCCAACTGCCCTAGGTGGGCTGGAATCTCCAGATGCGATTTTCTTCGGTGGAGGCCTCAGCCAAGGCTCGTTTGAGATCGCGTGGAAGAACCTGCGCCCCCTGGGGCGTCTTGTTGCGAATGCCGTCACGCTGGAAAGCGAGGCAACACTGATCGAGCTTCACCGCAAACATGGCGGGCAGCTGGTCAAGATTATGGTCAACCGCGCGGAGTCCGTGGGCCGCATGAC
>JABDPP010000202.1 GCA_013042765.1 Litoreibacter sp. | reverse complement strand
ATCCTGATCCAGAAAGGTTATTTCGCCGATGCCCGCGCCGACAAGATATTGCAGGGCGGGGGCAGCAAGGCCTCCCGCACCGACCACCAGCACTTCCGCGTCGCGCAGCTTTTCGTGCCGCTCGGCGCCCAGTTCGGGCACTGCGATCTGTCGGGCGTATCGGTTCACACTACGACCTCCAGCCATTCCCGCACGCGGCTCTCGGGATCGTCATTCAGGGTGATATCAGTGACGGCGGAGACGATATCGGCCCCGGCCTCGAAAGCTCCCGCAGCGCGGTCCACGCGCATCCCGCCAATGGCGACCAGCGGGATATCCCCGATCAGGCTGCGCCATTCCGTCAGTTTCTCGAGCCCCTGCTGGTGCCATTTCATTTTCTTCAGGATCGTCGGGTAAACAGGGCCAAGCGCCACGTAATCGGGGTCAAGTGACAAGGCGCGGTCAAGCTCGTCATGGTCATGTGTGCTGACGCCCAGCTTCAATCCGTGACGCCGGATCGCGTCCATATCGGCCTCGTCCAGATCCTCCTGCCCGAGATGGATCCAGTCGCAGCCCGTGTCGATCGCGATCTGCCAGTAATCATTAACCACAAGCACAGCGTCATGTTTCCGGCAGAGCGTCAGTGCACGCGCTATCGCTTCGCGCAAATCGGGTTCGGGCATGTCCTTGATGCGAAGCTGCACGAGCTTGATGCCAAGGGGCAGCATCCGCTCGAGCCAGGAAACATCGTCGAAGATCGGGTAAAACCGCGCCAGGCTCATTCGAGAAATGCCTTTCCGAGAACAGGCGTGGAGGGGGCCGCCATATCGCGAGGCTCCATCGGGTCTGCCGCATGGGCCAGTGCGCCGGCTTCGACCGCCAATGCAAAGCCTTTCGCCATCGCGGCCGGGTCGCCGGCCTTGGCTACAGCGGTGTTCAGCAGCACCGCGTCATAACCCAGCTCGATCGCATGAGCGGCCTGGCTGGGCAGGCCGAGGCCCGCGTCGATGACCATCGGGACATCGGGGAAATGGGCACGCATGCTACGCAGCCCGTAGACATTGTTGAGACCGAGGCCAGAGCCGATCGGCGCGCCCCATGGCATCAAGACCTCGCATCCCGCGGTCAGGAGCTTCTCGCCGAGGATCAGATCCTCGGTGCAATAGGGGAAGACCTGAAAGCCGTCTTCGGTGAGGATGCGTGCAGCCTCGACCAGCGCGAAGGGATCCGGTTGCAGCGTATCGGCATGGCCGATGACTTCAAGCTTGATCCACGGCGTGTTGAACAGTTCGCGCGCCATATGGGCTGTGGTCACGGCTTCGCGCACCGTGTGGCAACCCGCCGTGTTGGGCAGAACGTTCACGCCCAACTCCTCGATCAATGTCCAGAAGTCTTGTCCGGCCTTGTCGCAACCCGCTTCGCGACGGACTGAGACGGTGGCGATGCCAGCCTTCGACTGACGAAAGGCGTCAGCCAGAATTGCGGGGGAGGGGTATTGGGCCGTGCCCAGCATCAGCCGCGATGTCACCTCTGTGCCGTAAAAAACAGGCATTGCTCAGCCTCCCTGCCGTGGCGCTACGATTTCGAGCCGGTCGCCGGAGGAAAGCTCCCTGGTCGCGCGGAGGGATGCGGGCACGAAGTCCTCATTCACGGCGGTGGCAACCTTGGCGTCGCCATGACCCAGTTCGATCAGGATCGCGTCCAGTCGGACTGCCGCGACCTCCGTTGCAGTGCCGTTAACCGTGATTTTCATCCATCACCTCCGGTTTGGTTCCGTTCAGCAGGAAATCCGCCGTCATCCGTGCCATGGCCGGGGCAAGCAGAAAACCGTGCCGAAACAAGCCGTTGACATACAAGGTATCGCCGTGGCGCCGGATCCGGGGCAGGTTGTCTGGAAAGGCCGGGCGGGCATCGACACCGATCTCGAGAAGCTCAGCCTCGCCAAAGGCGGGGTGCAGGGCATAGGCGGCGGAGAGAAGTTCCATGACCGAGCGCACTGTCGCGCGTCTGCGTTCACTGCTTTCGATCTGAGTCGCGCCCAACATGAAAACCCCGTCGCCGCGCGGCACGATATAGAGGGGGAAACGCGGGTGGAGGAGGCGGACGGGGCGGCTGAGCGACAGGTCGGGTGTGCGCAACACAAGCATTTCGCCTTTCACGCCCCGCAGATCCGGTATCCGGTCGCGGGCAGAGAGCCCACGGCAATCGATGACCTGACCGCCGCTGTTTCCGGGTTCGGCCGAGAAGTTCACACCGCGCGTTCGCAGTTTTTCGTTGAGACCTTCCAGCGCCTCACGCGGGGAAATATGAGCTTCCTGCGCGAAATAGAGCGCCCTGTCGAAGCGGCCCTCGAGGTCCGGTTCGAGCGCAGCCAATCTGGTTCCGTCAATGCTTTCGTGGCCCTCGGTTCGCCGGGCAAACCGGTCAAGCTCCCGCCGGTCGCGTTCCAGTACGATTACGAGCGAGCCGTTCTGCACAACTTGTGTCCCATGGCGTTCCCACCAAGCCCCGGATTCCTGTCCCAGCCTTACCACCGGCTCCTCGGCGGTTTCGCCTTCGCAGAACGGGGCCAGCATGCCGCCGGCCCACCATGAACAGGCATGGGGTCCGGGCACTGGTTCGGGGTCACAGACGGTGACCGGCACGTTGCGACCGGACAGCTCTGCGGCCACGCAAAGACCGGCAACACCGCCGCCCAATATGGTGACGGACTCCGTCACGCCCACAGCTCGTGGAAGTGATGCACTGGGCCATGCCCGTGCCCGACCTCTAGCTGATCGGAGGCCTTGATGGCCTCGTGCAACCATGCGTGGGCGCGGCGCAGCGCCTCCTCAACGGTCGCGCCTTTGGCCAGTTCAGCCGTGATGGCCGAGGACATGGTGCATCCCGTTCCGTGGGTGTTCCTTGTGGAGATGCGCGGCGCTTCAAAATTTGTCGCACTGCTCTCGGTTATCAGCCAGTCCACGCAGGTATCGCCCTTGCCGTGCCCGCCTTTCATGACCACGGCGCGCGGTCCCATCGCGCACAGGCGTTCGCCCTGTGACCTGACGGCGTCCTCGGTCTCGGCCTCCGCCTCGCCCAAGAGGCGCGCGGCCTCGGGAAGGTTCGGCGTCAGCACATCGGCGCGGGGCAAAAGGATTTCGATAAGCGCTTGTGTCGCATCGTCAGGCAGCAGCGCCGCCCCCGATTTGGCGACCATGACGGGATCGAGTACGACGGGGCCGGAGAAGCGCTCCAGTGCCGTTGCAACGGTTTGAATGAGCGTCGGGGCGCCGAGCATTCCGATCTTGATCGCGTCGATTGAAATATCGTCCAGAACTGCTGCGATCTGGGCCGCTACGACCTCGTTCGAGACCGCCTCGACTGCGGTCACATCACGGGTATTCTGCGCGGTGATCGCGGTGATCGTGCTGGCGCCATACACACCGAGGGCCGAGAACGTCTTGAGATCTGCCTGAATGCCGGCTCCACCACCACTGTCGGATCCGGCGATTGTCATTGCTTTGGGCAAACTCATTGCCGCTTCCTTTCGTGCCCGGGGGCCGGTGAGGGAAGCAGTCTGACGCAGGTATCACGTTCAATGTGCTCCGTTCCCTCCGCCGGCATTGACCGGATCAGGTTCGATGGGTTTGCTTTCGCCTCTCAGCCCCTTATGGAGCACCCCAACGGATAGGGATTTCTATAAACGCTATCAGGCAGAGAGACAAGGCGGGCTTGCCTGAGATCCGGTTATGCCTCGGGGTGTAACGGAGCTCTGATTGGCGCTCAGTCTTCGCTGTTGACCGGCATGTCGGCCAGAGCTTTGGCCGCTTTGCGGAAAGCCTGCCGCGTCAGATCGAAGTCTGCATCGATCAGGGCAAGGCAAGGGTAGGTCTTGCTGGGGGATTTGAAGATCCCGTTGTCGCGCAGGACGCTGTTGAAGAGAGCCGATTTCGCACTGTCTGCATGGAAGACGTCGCGGTAATCGCGTATATCTCGCTCGCTGAACACGATGTCGAACAGGGTCTCGTCGCCCACGATTCGGTGCGCGATGCCCTGCGCGTTCAGGGCATCGGAGGCAATCCCCATCAGCGCTTCACCGAAGCTCCTTAGCTTTTCGTATTGCCCGGCGCGACGCAGGATCTCCAGAGTCTTCAGACCGGCAACTGCAGCCACCGGATTGCCGGAGAGGGTCCCGAGCTGCATCAGCCACTTGTCGGCACCCACAGCGGACTTGTCGAAATGCGCCATGATATCCGCCCGTCCGGCGATGGCGGCAAGCGGGAAACCTCCGCCGATGACCTTGCCGAGGGTGCAGAGGTCGGGCGTCACGCCGTAGTGTGCCTGCGCGCCGCCATAGGCAAAGCGGAACCCCGTCACGACCTCGTCGAAGATCAGAACGATCCCGTATTTCCGGGATTCCGCGCGCAGAGCCTCGAGGAAGCCGGGCTCCGGCGGGATGATGCGCTGCAGAGGCTCGACGATGATGCCTGCGATGTCGCTGCCATGCTCGGCCAGAACCCCGCGGAGGTGGTCGATGTCATTGAATGGGGCGATCAGCATCTCGTTCCGGACGCTTTCGGGAATGCCCGCGCTGTCGGGCACCGCCTGCGGAAAGTTCACCATGCGGCTCGGCGCAAGGCTCATCTGCGCCTCCGCGCTCATCCCGTGATAACCGCCTTCAAACTTGAGGATCCTGCCGCGGCCGGTGAAAGCGCGGGCGAGCCGGATCGCGTACATGTCGGCTTCGCCCCCCGAAGAGACGTAGCGCAACTGCTCGGCACAGGGCACGGCGCCACAGATATCCTCGGCCAGTTCGATCCCGGCCGCGTTGTTGGCAAAGAAGGTCATGCCCTTTGGGAGTTGCTCCAGAACGGCCTCGAGCACTTCGGGGTGGCCATGGCCCAGCAGCATTGGCCCCGATCCGATAAGGAAATCGACGTATTCGTTTCCGTCCTCGTCCCAGACACGGCTGCCCTGTCCGTTGCGGATCACGATGCCGGGATCGAAGTTGCCGAAACTTCCGGCCGGAAGAACCTTGCGTGCACGTTGGATCCATTCCTGCTGTGTGTTGAGTTTCAGCATCTCTGCCTCCTAGTCCAAAACCATGTCCGGCGCGCCGAGCGCGTCTAGATCGGGCACCACGCCGAGGCCGGGTCCTTCGGGTGGCGCGATGCGCCCCGCGTTTCGCAAGGGCGCGTTCGGGTCCAGACGTGGCGTGACATATCCCGACAGATCGCAGGCGTTGAGCACCGCACGCGGATCAGTCGCCACGCCCAGATGCAGCGCGGCCGCTGTCGCAATGTCGGAGCCCCAAGTGTCCTCGATACACATCTTGACCCCTAGCGCGCAGCACAGATCTCGAGCCTGTCTGGCCTTCGAAAGCCCGCCGAATTTCGACAGCTTGATGGCTGCGACATCCATGCAGCCCGCCGTGTGCCCGCGCAAAATGCTGCCCGTGTCATGCGCGTTCTCATCCAGTTTCATGGGCAGGTTCGTGGCCTCCCGGACCCGCGCGCATTCCTCGATCGTCTTGCAGGGCTGCTCCAGCATGATGTCCAGATCGCGGACCGCCCGCCCGACGCGGCTGGCCTCCAGCGTGCTGGCGCCACAATTCCAGTCACCATAGACAAGTGGCCCGTCACCCACCGCTTCACGCACTTTTTGCAGGCGCGCCACATCGGCTTCCCAATTGGCATCGGCCCCGAGCTTGACCTGGATCTGCCGGACCCCTGACTGGAGCGCCTCCCGTGCGATGCGCGCCATCTCGTCTGGATCTATGCAGGTGATCGAGTGATAGACGGCGAGATCCTCCGTATGACGCCCCCCCAGCAGCCTATGAAGTGGCAATCCGGCGATCTGGGCCGTCAGGTCCCACAGCGCGATGTCGATGGCCGACTTGGCATAGCGGTGCCCTGGGAGCCACGCGTCGAGCTTGGCCATCAGCACCTCCGCCCCAACCGGATCGGCATTGAGGAGTACAGGCGCCAACTCAGTGATTGCCGGAGCGACGCCGCGCGCGTAGGCGGGGAGGTAGTGGGGGATCGGGCAAACTTCACCCCACCCGGTCAGACCCGTATCGGTATCAAGCGCGACGACGATGGTTTCGATGTTGTCACAGGTCTTGCCCTCGGCCATGTGGTAAGCTGTGTGGCTTGTCAGGGGCACTGTCCAGAGCCGGACCCGGACAAGCCGTTGGTCGGAAGCCCGGCGCACCGCCTGCGTATTGGGCGTCACTTTTGGACTATCGGCGCGCACATCCATGTCAGAGCAACGGGTTTGCAGGAGGTGTGCTAGATTGGATCCGGAGCCTAGTCCTTTCGACATATCCCATCTCGTGGATCCAAACGCGAAGCGCTGCATGATCGCGATGGTCCATGGGCAAGCTTGGGTCGGCACCGCGCGCGTGATGAACCAGCTCCCTGATCATGGCAGTACCACGATGTTGCCGGTGTGGGTCTTGTCGATAAAGGCCTGCTGTGCCTGCTTCAAATCCGCCAATGGGTAGGTGGCGGCGAGAACCGGCTTGATCTCGCCGCGTTCGATGTAGCGCACGAGATTGGGGAAAACCTCCGGTGGCAACACGGTGGAGCCGGTGAAGGTCAGGTCGCGCAGGTAGAGCGTGCGCAGGTCAAGCTCAACGATCGGCCCTGCGATGGCGCCCGAGCAAGTATACCGCCCGCCGCGCTCCAGCACATCAATGATTGTGGGGAATGCAGGGCCACCGACGATATCGGCCACGACCGAAACGCGATCCTGACCAATGGCTGACTTCAGCGCGGCAACGAGGCTTTCGGGTTGCCTGGGCAACAAAGCTTCTGCGCCGAACTGGGCGAGGCTCTCATGCTTGTCTTCGGAGGCCAGGCCGACGACGCGGGCGCCGCGCCGCTTGGCGAGTTGGATCAGTGCCGAGCCGACACCGCCCGATGCGCCAGTGACCAGAACCGTATCCTCCGGTCCGACCTTTGCGCGCTCCAGCATCCCCTCGGCCGTGCTGGACGAGCAGGAGAACGTGGCAAGCTCTGCGTCGGATAGCGGGCTGTCGATCGGGTGAACATTGCGGTGGTCGGCAAGCGTGTATTGTGCGAACCCGCCATCGCATTCGGAACCGAAATAACCGGTCTTTTCCTTGTTGCGGGGATCGTCCCAATCCCGCAGCCAGCAATCGATCAGAACCCGCTTGCCCAAGAGATCCGGATTGGCGTCGGTACCGACGGCTGCAACAACACCGACCGCATCGGCACCCTGAATGCGGGGGAAGCTGATCGGTGTTCCGTCCCAGGCCGGATCGCTGTCGCCGACCTCGGTATGGCCTTCGCCCGTCGTGGCCTCGGAAACGGATTTCGAGTACCAGCCCGAGCGCGTGTTCACATCGGTGTTGTTCAGACCGCAGGCTGCCACCCGGATCAGGACCTGGGTGGCGGAAGGTGCCGGCACCGGCCAGTCCGTGCGGTACTCCAGCATCTCCAGACCTCCGTGACCGGTCAGGATGAATGCGGACATGGTGTTCGGGATATTCATTGGGCGGCGACCTCCAACTTATCGGTGCGTGGCAAAAGGCTTTCAGGATCGTAGGCCGGTTCGGACAGGACCCGCGACGTGCGCGGGACGCCGTGGATGACCACTTCAAGCTGCGTCCCCGGTGCCGCAGCTTCGGGTGCCACATATGCAAAGGCAAGGATTTTGCCGACGGTCGGCCCGAACGCGACGGAAGACGTCGAGCCGACCACGCGACCGTCGAGCAGAACTGCCTCACCGCCATGGCCGTCGATCTCGCCATCCGGCGCGATTTCCAGATAGACGCAGACCCACGGGAGCGGGTTTTCAGCGGATTGCTCAGTCGCCTCACGGCCGAGGAATTCCTTCTCGAGGTTGGCGAAGCGCATCACGTCCGCCTCTGGCAACGTGACTTCGTTGTTCAGCTCTCCTGCGCCTTTGAAACCTTTCTCCATCCGCATGGCGTTCATGGCAAAGCTTCCGTAATCTGCGATGCCGTGCGGTGTGCCCGCTGCCCAAAGTGCATCATAGACCGCGAGCGAGTTTTCGCGCGGGATATGTAACTCCCAGCCCAACTCGCCAGCATAGGAGAGGCGGAAGGTCCAGACCGGATGGCCTGCAATCGTGATCTGTTGTGCCGTCAGCCAGCGAAACGCACGGTTGTCCAAGGCCGCGTCGGTGCAGGCGGCCAGTACGTCGCGGGCCCGTGGCCCGTTCAGGGCGAGGGCGGACCATGCTTCTGACAGGCAGCGGATTGTCACGTCCTCCTGCACGCGGTTCTGCGCGAGGTGGTCGAGCAGGCGCTGCTCGAATAATGCCGCGCAAACGAGGTAGAAGCGATCTTCCGCAAGTCTTACGACGGTTGCCTCAAGCTCGATCCGGCCCCGCCGGTTGAGAAGATGCGTCAGGATGATCCCGCCCGGCTTTTTCGGCAGGCGGTTCGCGACCAGCCGGTTAAGAAGTGCTCCTGCGTCGGGGCCCGAGACCTCCACCTTGGTGAAGGCTGAGATATCCATCAGCCCGACGCGTTCGCGCACGGCGCGGCATTCCTCAGCTACAAGCGCGTCGACGGGGGTACGACGGAACGCGTAGTGGTCGCGCTGCTCCACCCCGTTCATCGCAAACCAGCGGGGCCGTTCGTGGCCATAGACCTCCTCATGCACAGCGCCCTTTTCCTTGAGGCGCTCGAAAAGCGGGGAGGGTTTGACGGGGCGGCCCGCGAGCCGGTTGAAATGCGGGAACGGGATCTCGTGGCGCAGGCAGTAGTCTTCCTTGGCCTTGATGATCTGCCAGTCGGGCGTTGCGTAGCTGCCGAACCTGCGCGGATCGAACTCCCGCATCGAGATATCGGCGGACCCATGCACCATCCAGCGCGCCAGCTCCCGCGTCAGGCCGGGCCCCCAGCCGATGCCGATCTGGGTGCCGCAGCAGCACCAGTAATTGCGCATACCGGGCGCGGGTCCGACCAGTGGGTTGCCATCGGGCGGATGGCTGATCGCGCCATGGACATCGCGTTTGATGCCAAGCTCGGCAAAGACCGGCATCCGCTCGAGCGCGTTTTCAAGCCAGGGCATGACGCGGTCGTAATCGGCGGCAAAAAGCTCGTTCTCCGCCTCCCACGGGCAGTGGTCTTCCCAGACGGTGTTCGGGTTCTCTTTCTCGTAAATCCCGATGAGGCCGGATTTCTGCTCCATCCGGATGTACCCCGAGACGAGTCTGTCATCGCGGATCACCGGAAGTTCGGCCTCCAGCTCCGCGAATTCGGGCACGGTATCGGTGACGAAATAATGGTGCGTCATGGAGGTCATAGGCAATTGCAAACCGGACCATTCGCCCATCTGCCGGGCATAGGTGCCGCCCGCATTCACCACATGCTCGCACAGGATGTCGCCATGTTCGGTCTCCACGCGCCATTCGCCCGAGGGGGTCTGCGTGATGTTTGTTGCGCGGCAGCGGCGGATGATGGTCGCGCCGCCCTGCCGCGCGCCGGAGGCCAAAGCCTGCGTTACGCCGGAGGGATCGACATGCCCGTCTTCGGGGGTGTGGAGC
>JABDPP010000200.1 GCA_013042765.1 Litoreibacter sp. | reverse complement strand
GCTCCACGGCCGTGCCAAGCTCCTGCAGCGTGTATTGGAACCCATAGTCCCCCGCGATTGCGATCACCGGTTTCGCGCCACGCCCGATTTTTCCGCCGATCGCCGCGGGCAACGCGTATCCCAGCGTGCCGAAGCCATAGGGGTGGTGCCAGTGCCCCGGGCGGTCCATCGGGTAAACCTCTTTGGCGACATAGGCAAACTGGGTCATGTCGGAAAAGAACATCGTTTCGGGCGGCGCGGCATCTTTCAGGGCATCGCAGAGCGGCACAATCCCGACCCGCTGAGCCCCCGTTTCGGCCTTCCAGCGCGCCTTGGCCTCTCGCACCTTGGCGGGGTCCCAGTGCGTTTTGTCACGTGCGCTCAATTCAGGCAGCAGGGCTTTAAGAAACGGCGTCGCGTCCGAGAGGACCGCAATATCGGGAGGCCCCTGCGCATCGGCCAGTGAGACAGGATCAATATCGACGCGGACGAATGTGCCGGTCTGACCAAGTGTTTCACGCCAAAGATCGACCTCGGAGAGCTCCGTGCCGACCGCAACGACGCAATCGGCCCCTGCAATCACTGCTTCGCTCTCGGGCCGGCCCAGGTAAGAGCTGAAATTCAACGGATCATCGGGTCCGATCACGCCACGGCCCGCATAGGTCATGAAACTCGCCGCCCGACAGGCCTCAACCACCTCGCGCGCCGCCTCCGCCGCGCCAACAGTGCCGCCTCCAAACACGAACAACGGCTTCTGAGCCTTGTTTAGGGCCTCAGCTACCGCGCTGACGGCCTGCGGCGTGGCCATGGGCAGATCGACATGGGCGGGCGGGTCGCCTGCCCCCTCGGCCGGAGTTTCAAGCACATCGATAGGAACTTGGATATGCTTCGGCCCGGGGCGCTCTGAGGCAAATTCCAGCAGGGCCCGGTCGATCAGGTGATAGGCGCTCTGGGCGCTTAAGGCCGTCTTCGACCAGTCGCAGACCGTAGCAGCGGCCCCTTCCTGATCGCGCATCTCGTGCAACCGTCCATGCCCCGCGCCCAGATCCGCGCGGCTCAGACAGCTCGAGATCACCAGCATCGAAACCGAGTCAGAGTAGGCCTGACCCATTGGTGTCATGATATTCGTCAAGCCCGGCCCGGTGATGACATAGGCAACCCCCGGCCTGCCCGTCGCGCGCGCATAGCCATCGGCCATGAAGCCCGCCCCCTGTTCGTGGCGCGCCAGCACATGGGTGATGCCGGCCTCCTCGATCCCGCGATAAAGCTCCTGATTGTGCACACCCGGGATGCCGAAGATCGCCTCGACCCCGCGGGCCTTGAGCATATGCGAGATCTGTGCACCAAGCGGCTGCATTGGCCTTACCCTCTCCAGAAATTCACCGTGAGCATTGCATAAACGGCCAGTAGTTCCAGCCTTCCGATCAGCATGGCAGCGGCCAGAAGCCATTTCGCAGCATCGTTGAGCCCCGCGAAATTGCCTGATGGCCCGATCTCGGGCCCCAGACCCGGCCCGACATTGGCCAACGCAGTCGCCGCGCCGGAGACCGAGGTGATGAAATCAAGGCCCGTCATTCCCAAGAGGATCGCCAGAACGCCGACGGAGACCACGAAGAGCACGAAGAATGACATGACCGAGCTTAGCACGTCCTCGCTCACGGCCCGTCCCTGATAGCGCGGTGCGAACATGCCATGGGGCGAGTGGATCGTGCGGATCTGCGACTTGACCGAGGCAAAAAGCAGCTGGAACCGGAAAACCTTGATCGAACAGGACGTCGAGCCCGCACAACCGCCCACAAGCCCCATGAAAAAGAACAGCACCACGGCGAAAGAGCCCCATGTGCCGTAATCGGTGCTGGCATAGCCGGTCCCCGTGAGGATCGAGACCGCGTTGAACAGTGCTTTGCGCACCGCCTCTTCGGCGTTGCCTGTGACAAAGCCCAACTGCCAGATCGTCAGCACCAGGACCAAAGCGATCGCAATTCCCATGAACGTTTGGATCTGCGTGTCGGTGAAAAGCGGCTTGGCGGTGCCGGCGAGAAACTGGACGTAACGCACGAAAGGCAAGGCCGCGAGGATCATGAAGATGCTGGCCACATACTCGACACCCGCACCGAACTCCGCGAAGGAGGCGTCGGAATTGGCGAATCCGCCGGTGGCGATGGTCGTCATCGCGTGGACAACCGCATCGAGCACGCCCATCCCCGTGGCCAGATAGGCCAGCGCACAGGCAATCGTCAACCCGAGGTAGATCACCGAGATACTCTGCGCGATCTCACCCGCGCGCGGCAGGATTTTCCCTGAAGTATCAAAGCCTTCCGAGCGGAAGATCTGCATACCACCAATTCTCAGCTCGGGCAGAAACACCATCGCCACAACGATGATCCCGATGCCGCCGAACCATTGCAGCAAGCCGCGCCAGAGCTTCAGGCCCTCTGGCAGGCTTTCCAGACCGCTGAACACGGTCGAGCCGGTGGTTGTCAGGCCTGACATGGCCTCGAAAAACGCATCGACAAAACGCGCTTCGGTCGCCCCGAGGTAGAAAGGGATCGCGCCAAAGATCGGCAGGGCCAGCCAAACACCGGTTGTCAGAAGAAAGGTTTGCTGGATCGACAGCCGGTCGCCAGTCCCGTTGGCCGAGGCCAGCGCCATGAGACCACCGATCAGAGCCGTGATAATCGCGCTTTCCGCAAAGATCGGCCAGTGCCCGTTGCCCGCCCACAGATCGACGAGCATCGGCAACAGCATCGAAGCCCCGAGACAGGCAACAAGAAGACCAATCACATAGCCCACAGGGCGCAGATCAAACATGGCGCTAGGGTTGGCGCGGCGGCGGGTCGGTGTCAACGCGGATCGCATCGCCGGACAGACGTAGTGGCATTCGGGAACCAGCCTGCCCGGAGCGCGACTGCGGCGTTATTTCAGCCGGAACAGCATATCCTGTGCCTTTTTGTCCTTCTGCAGGTTCGAGCGCATTTCATTGGCCACGGCACGACCGGCTTTAACCCCCGGGCGGGCCGCGCAGAGGTCAAGCCAGCGGGCCAGATGCGGCTTGTCCTCGAGGGTCTGCTGCTGACCTTCCCAGCCCGACACCCAGGGCCAAAGCGCCATATCTGCAATCGAGAAGAAGTCGCCAGCAACAAACTCATTATCGGCCAGCTGATTGTTCAGAACCCGGTAAAGGCGCCCGGTTTCATTGCGGTAACGGTCTTTAGCATATGGCAGATCGTTGGGCGGATCCATCGAAGGCGCGTATTTCAGGAAGTGGTGCGCCTGTCCCGCCATGGGGCCGACACCGCCCATCTGCCACATCAGCCATTCTTCTACTTTCACGCGCTCGCGTTCGGTCGAACCGTAGAATTTGCCGGTCTTGCGGGCGAGATATTGCAGGATTGCGCCCGACTCGAAGATCGAGATCGGTGCGCCGTCGGGTCCGTCCGGATCGATGATCGCCGGCATCCGGTTGTTGGGCGCGATCTTAAGGAACTCGGGCTCGAATTGGTCACCCGCCCCGATATTAATCAGTTTCACCTCGTAGGGCAGCCCCATTTCTTCAAGGGCAATTGAAATTTTCCAGCCGTTCGGGGTGGGCCAGTAGTAAAGCTCGATGGTCATGGGAACTCCTGAGG
>JABDPP010000199.1 GCA_013042765.1 Litoreibacter sp. | reverse complement strand
TCGGGTGTAGCGTCTGTCATGATGGTTCTCCGAATGTCCCGGATCAAACTGTCGAAGCGCTCCGCGCGATGCAAGATGTAACCGTTTATTAAATTTGGTGAGGCTAGGGTTAAAGAGCCATTTTATCCCGAAGGCGATATGCGTCCCGTACTTGCCACCCTCCTGATGCTGCTTTCGGCCTGTAACACGTCTGGGGTTCCGGTCTGGAACGGGCAGAGCACGGTCGTGCAATCTGGCGCGCACCGGTTCAGGGTCGTTCACACCCGCACCCGGGCGGAGGCGTATCGCATCAACCCGATACTCCGCCCCAAAACACGGGAGGTTCTTCCAGCAGCCGTAAACGCAATCGATCAAGTCACAGGCTGCGCGGTCGATCGAACAAGCCTTAGAGGCGATGTCGCGCTGGTGAAAGCCGATCTGATTTGTTGATCATTTGGTTCGTAGGCTTTCGAGCAGCGACCGGGCCGAATTGGATTTCGGCACCCACATCCCACGGTCAATCGCTTCGCTCAGCCGCTCCGCCATTTCGCGCAGCGCCGGCGGGTTATGTTCGGCGATGAAGTCGCGTGTGTCGTCATCCTCGAGAAACGCCTGATGGACCAGATCGAAATGGTGCCCCCGCACCGCCCCTGTCGTGGCGGCGAAGGCAAAGAGATAATCGAGCGTCGCCGCCATTTCGAACGCGCCCTTGTAGCCGTGCCGTTTGACCCCGTCGATCCATTTGGGATTGACCACGCGGGACCGCACAACGCGGCCGATCTCATCCTCCAAGGTGCGAATGACAGGGCGTTCGGGGCGCGAGTGATCATTGTGATAGATCGGCCTGTCGCGCCCCTGCAGCGTGCTGACAGCGGCGGCGGCGCCACCTTCGAACTGGTAATAGTCATCGCTGTCGAGCAGATCATGCTCGCGGTTGTCCTGGTTCTGGACGATGGCCTCAGTCTGACCCAAACGCGTGCGGAACGCATCTGGCTTGCGAAGACCTTCGGCATCCTTTCCGTAGGCATAGCTTCCCCACTCGAGATAGGCCTCCGCCAGATCCGCCTTCTGAGACCAGAGCCGCTCGTCGATCATGGCCTGCAACCCGGCCCCGTAGGCTCCGGGTTTGGAGCCAAACACGCGATGCGCCTCCCCCTCGCGCTTCAAGCGCGCGGCAGCTGGGTTCAAATCCTCGGGCTCATCGAGCGCCATCACGGCGCGCGCGGCTGAATCCACCAGCGCGATCTGCTGCGGGAACGCGTCGCGGAAAAACCCCGAAACACGCAGGGTCACGTCGACCCGCGGACGACCCAGAACGCCTTGCGGCAAAATCTCGAACCCGGTCACTCGCCGGTTGGCATTGTCCCATTTCGGCTTGACCCCCATCAGGGCAAGGCATTGAGCGATATCGTCCCCGCCCGTCCGCATATTGGCCGTGCCCCATGCCGTCAGCAACATCGTGCGCGGCCAATCGCCATGGGTTTGCAGGTGTTTTTCGATTAGCAGGTTGGCGGATTTCCAGCCCAACGCCCAAGCCGTTGGTGTCGGCACAGCGCGTGTGTCGACGGAGAAGAAATTTCTCCCCGTGGGCAGCACGTCAAGCCGCCCGCGCGTAGGCGCCCCGGAGGGTGCGGGCGGCACAAACTTGCCCTCCAGTGCGGTCAACAGCCCTCCCCCCTCGGACGGGCCGCAGTCGCGCACCGTCGGCAGGACCACCGCATGCACGGCTTCCATGACAGCAATGGTACGCGTCCAACGCGGATCGGGAGGCGTGCCTTGCAGCAGGTATCCTGCAAGGATCTCCAGCCGCTCCACCGTATCTCCGTGGGAGCGCCATGCCTCAACGCCCGTCGCTTTCAGTGCTTTCGGACACGGCCCCGCCCAAGGCTGCGCCATATCACAATCCAGCGGATCGAAATCAAGGTCGAGATCCGAAGCCAAAGCCCGGATCAGAGAGGCGTCGCCACCCTTTCCATCGCCCCGCGGCACACGAACAAGCGCCTGCACAAGATCGCGCTCCAGACGCCCCTCCGGCGACTGACCGAAAATATGCAATCCGTCGCGGATCTGCGCCTCCTTCAATTCGCAGAGATACGCGTCGAGCTTTGCAAGATCGCCCTCTTCGTCCTTGCCAGCCATTCCCGCATCCTCGGCGAGACCCGTGGCCGAGGTCAGGCTCAGGATCTCACGGCGGAGATGTTCGATCCGGCGCGGATCGACACCGGCGGCCTCGTAGTACTCGTCAACCAGCGCTTCGAGATCTTTCAGGGGGCCGTAGGTCTCCGCCCGCGTCATCGGCGGGGTCAGGTGATCGATGATCACCGCCTGCGCACGCCGCTTGGCCTGCGTGCCCTCGCCCGGATCATTGACGATAAACGGGTAGATATGCGGCATTGGGCCGAGAACCGCTTCCGGCAGGCAGTCCTCGCTAAGTGCCAACGCCTTGCCCGGCAGCCATTCGAGATTCCCGTGCTTGCCCATATGGACGATCGCATGCGCGCCGAAACTCTCCCGCAGCCAGAAGTAGAACGCGAGGTAATTGTGCGGTGGCACGAGGTCCGGCGAATGATACGTCTCCGACGGGTCGATATTGTAGCCACGGGCCGGTTGCAGGCCGACCACGGCATTTCCGAAGCGGTGGATAGAGAGAGCAATGCCCGCCTCGGTCGCAAAGGGATCGTCCTGCGGCGCGCCCCAACGGTCTTCGATCCGCTGGCGGACCGCGTAGGGCAAAGCCCCATAGGCCTCGAGGTAATCCGCCAAAGACAGAACCTCGCCACCTTCGCGATCGGCCCGGTCGGCGAGCCAGTTCGTGGGCCCCGCCATCAGGCGCGACATCAGGGCCGAGGAGTCCCCGGGGATATTTTCAACACCATATCCCTGTTCCCTGAGCAGACCAAGCGCATGAACCGTTGCCGCAGGCGTGTCGAGGCCAACGCCATTGGCAAGCCGCCCGTCCTTGTTGGGATAGTTTGCCAGAACCAGCGCCACCTTGCGGCCTTTCGCAGGAGCCCGGCGCAGCTTGGCCC
>JABDPP010000194.1 GCA_013042765.1 Litoreibacter sp. | reverse complement strand
CCAATAGCGTTTCGGTTGGGCCGAGCGGATCGGCACACACAGTCTCTCCGTTCAGAAGAAACGTAATTCCCATCTCTCAAAAGACCCGCCGCCTTACCTGCAGGTTTGACCCGTGTTGCGCACCCTCGATGCGGCGTAGAGGACACGCGGGAAATCCTGATCAGCAAAACCGCGAAATTTTAATTTGGCAAGTGTTTTGTTGATCTTCCACCGCTCCGCCGCTGCCGTTAGGCTGACCCCATGAGCAGCACTCCCCGATTCATTCACCTGCGCGTCCACACCGAATATTCGCTTCTCGAAGGCGCGATCCGGGTCAAGAAACTTCCCGGCATGTGTCGCGACATGAATATGCCCGCCGTGGCGGTCACCGACACCAATAACATGTTCGCAGCATTGGAATTTTCCGAATATGCCTCCGGTGCCGGGATCCAGCCGATCATCGGCTGCCAGATCGATCTGATGTATGAACAACCCGCGCCCGGTGCGCGCCCGTCCGATCCCGCGCCATTGGTTCTTCTGGCCCAGAACGAGGCCGGTTACGAAAACCTGATGAAGCTCAATTCCTGCGCCTATCTCGACAAGGCCGGCGCGCTGCCGCAGGTCACGTTGGGCGAGCTTTCGCAGCATTCGGGCGGGTTGATCTGCCTGAGCGGCGGGCCGGATGGCCCCGTCGGGCGCCTGCTCCGAGCTGGCCAGCGCCCCAAGGCAGAGGCACTGCTGCACAAGCTCTCCGACGCCTTTCCCGACCGGCTTTACGTGGAGCTGCAACGCCACCCCACCGAGGCGGGCCAGCCCGAGGCCGAACAACTCTCCGAGCGCGGCCATATCGAGATGGCCTACGCCATGGATCTGCCGCTGGTGGCCACCAACGACGTCTATTTCCCCGATGCCGGAATGTATGAAGCCCATGACGCCCTGATCTGCATCGCCGAGGGCGCCTATGTCGACCAGCAGGAACCGCGCCGCCGCCTGACACCGCAGCATTATTTCAAGACGCCCGAAGAGATGGCGACGCTTTTTGCAGATCTGCCGGAGGCGCTGGAAAACACCGTCGAGATCGCGCAGCGCTGCGCTTTCAAGGCCTTCAAGCGCGATCCGATCCTGCCGAGATTTGCCGATGACGAGGTGGAGGAGCTGCGCCGTCAGGCGCGCGAGGGCCTCAAGGCTCGCCTAGCGGTGATCCCCCATGCCGCCCCGGTCGAGGAATACGAAGAACGGCTCGATTTCGAGCTCGGCATCATCGAGGGGATGGGCTTTCCCGGCTATTTCCTGATCGTGGCCGATTTTATCAAATGGGCCAAGGATCACGAAATTCCTGTTGGGCCCGGACGGGGCTCTGGCGCGGGCAGCCTCGTGGCCTATGCGCTGACGATCACCGATCTCGACCCGCTGCGCTACTCGCTGCTGTTCGAGCGCTTCCTCAACCCCGAACGGGTCTCGATGCCCGATTTCGATATCGACTTCTGCATGGACCGCCGCGAGGAGGTGATCCGCTACGTTCAGGAGAAATACGGCCGCGACAAGGTCGGCCAGATCATCACCTTCGGTGCGCTGCTCTCCAAGGCTGCCGTGCGCGATGTGGGCCGCGTGCTGCAGATGCCATACGGGCAGGTCGACCGGCTCTCCAAGATGATCCCGGTCGAAGGGGTCAAACCCGTCTCCATCGAAAAGGCGCTGGCCGATGAGCCGAAACTGCGCGAGGAGGCCAAGGCCGAGGAGGTCGTTGAACGGCTTTTGAACTACGGCCAGCAGGTCGAAGGCCTGCTCCGAAACGCCTCGACCCATGCCGCGGGCGTAGTGATTGGCGACCGCCCGCTGGACGCGCTGGTGCCGCTCTACCAGGATCCGCGCTCCGACATGCCGGCGACCCAGTTCAACATGAAATGGGTCGAACAGGCCGGGCTGGTGAAGTTCGACTTCCTCGGCCTGAAGACCCTGACCGTGATCCAGAACGCGCTGGACCTGTTGAAACAGCGGGGCATCGAGATCGACATCGGGGCGATCCCGCTCGACGACAAGAAGACCTACGACCTTTACGCCTCGGCCAAGACGGTCGCCGTGTTCCAGGTGGAAAGTTCGGGAATGATGGACGCGCTGCGGCGCATGAAACCGACCTGTATCGAGGACATCGTGGCGCTGGTGGCGCTCTACCGGCCCGGCCCGATGGAAAACATCCCGAAATACTGCGAGGTGAAGAACGGGCAGGCGGAGCTGGACTCCATCCACCCGCTGATCGACGACATCCTGAAGGAAACGCAGGGGATCATTGTCTACCAGGAACAGGTGATGGAGATCGCGCAGGTCATGGCGGGCTACACGCTGGGCGGCGCCGACCTGTTGCGCCGCGCCATGGGCAAGAAGATCAAGGAGGCGATGGACGCCGAACGCCCGAAATTCGAGGCCGGCGCCAAGGCCAACGGTGTCGATGCCAAGAAGGCGCGCGAGGTCTTCGACCTGCTGGAGAAGTTTGCCAATTACGGCTTCAACAAATCTCACGCCGCCGCCTATGCCGTGGTCAGCTACCAGACCGCTTGGCTCAAGGCCAATCACCCCGTCGAGTTCATGGCCGGTGTGATGAACTGCGACCTGCACCTGACCGACAAGCTGGGCGTCTACAAGGAAGAGATCGTCAAGACCCTCGATATCGAGATCATCCCGCCTTGCGTGAACCGCTCCGAGGCCACGTTCAGCGTGAGCGACGGCAAGGTGGTCTACGCGCTGGGCGGGCTGAAGAATGTCGGCGTCGAGGCGATGAAACTCATCACGGAGGCACGCGCCGAAAACGACGGCAAGCCTTTCGCGACGCTGTTTGATTTTGCCCGCAGGGTCGATCTCAAACGCGTCGGCAAGCGCCCGCTGGAGATGCTGGCCCGCTCCGGCGCGTTCGACCAGCTTGACCCGAACCGCAGGCGCGTCTTCGACAATCTCGACGCGCTGGTGAACTACTCCGCCGCGATCCATGACCAGCGCAATTCGAACCAGGTGTCGCTCTTTGGCGAGGCCGGTGACGACCTGCCCGAGCCGCGGCTCAGCCCGGTCGAGGACTGGCTGCCCAACGAGCGGCTGTCCGAAGAACACAAGGCGATCGGCTTCTACCTGTCGGGCCACCCGCTCGACGACTACCTTCTGGCGCTCAAGCGCAAGGGTGTGATGACCCTGACTGAGATCGAGGAAAAGGTTCAGGCCGGCCCGATGATCGCCAAGATCGCGGGCTCCGTCGCAGGCCGGCAGGACCGTAAATCGGCGCGTGGCAACCGGTTTGCGTTCGTGCAGGCGTCGGATCCGACCGGGCTCTACGAGGTCACCGTGTTCTCCGACACGCTTGAGAAGGCGGGCGATACGCTGGTGACGGGGGCCAATGTCGTCCTGACGGTGGAGGCCACCTACGAGGCCGAACAGCTCAAACTGCTCTGCCGCGCGGCGCAACCCATCGACGGGGCGGTGGTCGATACCGGTTCCATGGGGCTCAAGGTCTTCATCGACAATGACGCGGTGATCGGGCAGGTCGCCTCGGTGCTGGAGCGCGCCGCCGCCGACGCGTCGATCCGCGCCCGCGGGCCGGTGTCACTGTGCCTGATGCATCCCGAGCTGCCCGGGGAGGTCGATGTCGATCTCGGCCCAAGCTTCGCGGTCAATCCCAAGATCAAGGGCGCGATCAAATCGCTGGGCGGTGTCGTGATGGTCGAGGAATTCTGAGCCGTAACCTGGTGGATCAGGGCTGGATCAGGCGGCGCGCAGCAGAATCCCTTCGCGGGACTTGAGGCTGGGCACGGCTGACGGTCCAAAAGCCCAAGGGTCGTCGCGAAGCTCCGGGAACAGCTCGTAAATCTCTTCGCGGGCCGCGTCACTGATAGCACCGAGCCCGACGGCACCGGGATGGAAGCTCTCACTGGGCGAGCCCTCGGCAAAGACGATCTCGTGAGTGTCGAAGAGGATGTGGAAATAGACGACCTTGTCGCGCTCCTCCAGCCTGATCGACTTCCCGTCGACCAGATGCTTCGCGGCGACCAGCGCTTCGGGCAGGCCAAAGAGCGTTTCGGTCTGCCAGCCAGACACATACATCCGGTGCTGTGGTGAGACCAGAAGCGGGCGCCGGTTGCCCATCGCGCCCCGCTCGAACCGGATCGGTGCAAGATGCCCGTGGCCGGCGACGGTGCTGGAGCCGATCCAGCGGATTTTCTGGTGTCCGTGATGCATTGTCACGATCCTGTCCCCGACCTTGAGCCTTTGGACCGGTAGCTCGCCACGGTCGGTCAGGATCCGCGTGCCTTGCACAAAGCAGACCGTGTCCTCGAAACCAGTCGCATCGGGGATGTCGGTTTCGGTACGGAGCTTGTCGATGCCCTTGCCACCGTCGAGTTCATCGATCACGGCATTTTCACCGATGGTGACGGAGTCGTCACCTTCGAATGTCTTGACCTTGTCGGCCGTGAAATCGTCGCCGATAACGACGGTATCGGGGCCTTTGCCAGTCTCCAGATCGTCGATCGTGGCCCCGTCGCCGATGGTGACGTCATCCGCACCGTCGCCCGTCTTGATCTTGTCGCCGGAGAAGCCGTCTCCGATGGTGACACTGTCGTCGCCATCGGCGGTTTCGATGTCGTCCATCGTGGCGTTGTCGCCAATGACAATCGTGTCGTCGCCACCTTCGGTTTTGAATTTCCGAGCATCTAGGTTGTCGCCCACGATGATCGTATCGTCGCCTGCCCCGGTTTCGATATCTTCGATCGAGGCGTCATTGCCGAGGATGATCGTGTCGTCGCCGCCCTCGGTCTTGATCGTACTCGAGGTGGAGAACCCGTCGCCGATGGTCAGCGTGTCGGACCCGTCCTTGGAGCCCTCGTAGCTGCCTAGCGATAAATTATCGCCCGCGTTGAGCGTGACCGAGTCCGCATCGCTCGCCTTGATCGCGACGTCCGAGATATCGACATCGTCGCCGATATCGAACGTGACGTTGAGATCTTCCTGGATCTCGATATCGAAATTGTTGGAATTGCTGTCGTCGATCCAGATCTCGAAATCGGTGGGCGTGCCATCGGCGGATTCAAACTTTGTGTTCTTATCCGCATCGCTTTCAAAGATGAAGATGTCACCATCTTCAACCTGAACGGTGTCGCCCGCACGGATCTCATCTGGTCCGAGCGGATCGGTATCGCTGGCGACAATAAAATATGTCGGCACTCTACGGCCTCCGGCCTGAACTCTACATGTGAGTCAGCCGGAACTACATTTCTGGAGTGTGCGTCTGACCTGCCTCGATTG
>JABDPP010000188.1 GCA_013042765.1 Litoreibacter sp. | reverse complement strand
ACATCATCATCGCCACGATCCGCGAGGACAGTCTCGGCGCACCGTTCAAGATGTTCGATTTTGCGCCCGTGGGCGGCATTACCGCCATTGTGGGTCTGATCTTCGTCGCGCTGGTCGGCTGGCGGCTGATCCCGAACACCGACGACGCCGCGAGCGCAACGGATCCAATGAGCGATTTCAGCGACTATATCGCGGAGCTGACCGTGCCGGACCGATCGGCATGGATCGGCAAGCGCTTGTTCGAGCTATATGGCGAGGCCGACCGCAACGATGTCGCGATCCTCGCCTTGGTTCGCAATGGGGAACGCCATTACGGCACCGGTCGCAACGCGGTGTTGCGGGCCGGGGACGCGCTTGTTCTCGAAGCCGACCCGAACGCGCTTGACGAATTTCGCGCCGCCCTGAGCCTCGATTTTGCGGATCCCGAGCGCCAGGCCCAGTTGCAGGCCGAGGGCGACGGGCTCGACGTGATCGAGGTCGTTGTCACCGACCGCTCCAGGATTCACGGCAAGACCGCGCAATCCATTGGGCTCGCCTGGCGCCAGCGCACCGTGCTTCTGGGCATCTCGCGACGCGGCAGATCGATCAAGGATCATATCCGCAAGACCGTGGTGGAGACCGGCGATATCCTCCTCTTGCTGGTCCCGCAGCATAGCTCTGCCGATGTCACCGAGTGGCTCGGGTGCCTGCCTTTGGCCGAACGCGGCCTGTCGGTTACCGCCGACCGCAAGGTGTGGCTTGCGATCGGGCTGTTCGCCGCGGCGGTGATCGCCGCCAGCCTAGGGCTGCTCTACCTGCCGATCGCGCTTGGGATCGTGGTGGTCGCCTTCATCCTGACGAAGATCATTCCGATCTCTGAGGTCTACACACATATCGAGTGGCCTGTGGTGGTGCTGCTGGGCTCGATGATCCCGCTGGGCGTCGCGCTGGAAAACTCAGGCGGCACCGAGCTTATTGCCGGAGCCCTCGTATCACTGACCGGAGGGCTGCCGGCCTGGGCTATCCTGACAGTGCTGATGGTGGTCACGATGACGCTGTCGGACGTGCTCAACAACACGGCCACCACGATCGTGGCTGCGCCTGTGGGCATCCAGATGGCGCAATCTCTGGGCGTCAGCCCGGATCCGTTTCTGATGGCCGTTGCCGTTGCTGCGTCCTGCGCTTTTCTCACGCCGATCGGGCACAAGAACAACACGCTGATCCTCTCCGCTGGCGGCTACCAGTTCGGAGATTACTGGCGCATGGGTCTGCCGCTGGAGATACTGGTAGTCGCCGTCTCGATTCCCTGCATTCTCGTGTTCTGGCCGCTGTAACAGACCGGCACACGGGCGCAGGACCCACCCTAAAGCGGCCAGATGAACGGGATCAGGGCGGAGGCCAGAAGGCCGACGCTCAGGTTGAGAGGAATACCCACCTTCATGAAGTCGGTGAACCGGTATCCGCCCGGGCCGTAGACCAGCATGTTTGTCTGATAACCGATAGGCGTAGCAAAGCTGGCCGAAGCCGCCACCATGACCGCCACCACGAGCCCGCGGGCGTCGACACCCATTGCATCGGCGAGGCCGATGGCAATCGGCGTGACAACAACCGCCACGGCATTGTTGGAAACCAGCTCGGTCAGAACCGAGGTCAGCAGGTAAATGCCCCAGACCACGAAAAACGGCGGCAGTCCGAGCATGTAAGGCGACAAAGCGTCGACGATCAGACGCACCGCGCCGGACGCTTCCAGCGCCGCACCCACCGCCAGCATCGAGAAAATGAGGGCCAAAAGCCGGCTGTCGACGAAATCAAACGCCTCCTCTGCGTCGATACATCGGGTCAGAAGCACGATCGCAACCGCAAGAACCGCTAGAACGAAGATCGGCGCCACACCGAGACCGGCGAGGATCACCAGCGCCGCCAGCGTCAGAATGGCAATCGGCGCATAGGATCTGCGGAACCCTCGGGCCGAGGGCTGGGCAACGTCGACCAGCCGCATCTCTGCCGCCAGCCGCGAAATATCTTCCGGCGCGCCCTCCAGCAGAAGTGTGTCACCCACCTGCACGACCAGATCATCAAGCTGGCGCCCGATATTCTGGTTCCGGCGATGCACCGCCAAAGTGTAGACCCCGTAGCGACGCCGAAGTCGCAACGTACCAAGCGAGCGACCGATCATCTTGCAGCCCGGCGTGATCAGCACTTCGACGGTCGATGTCTCGACGGCGGAGAGCTGGTCCACCCGTTTCAGGCTCTTGTTGGCCTGAAGCGACAGCAATTCGGCCATCTGGGTGCGCAACACCACCCGATCGCCGACCTGAAGCGTTACGCCTTGCAGGTTACGCCGCAGGGAGAGATCGCCGCGCACCACGTCGATCAGGCGCACGCCCTCGCGCTTGAACAGCTGCACATCAAGCACCTCGCGCCCGATCAGGTTGCTCTCAGGCGGGATCGCGGCCTCGGTGAAGAATTTCTTGCGCGACCGGTCCGACAGCAGGCTCGACATGCTATCACGGTCCGGCAGCAGAAAAGGCCCGATGAAGCGCAGATAGATCATCCCCCAGATCACCAGCGCGATGCCAAGCGGCGTCACCTCGAAGATCGAAAAGGCCTCGAGCCCGTTGGCGCGCGCCACGCCGTCAACAAGCAGGTTCGTGGAGGTTCCGATCAATGTCAGCGTGCCCCCGAGAATGGCCGCGTAACTGAGTGGAATCAGAAGTTTAGAGGCATTCACGCCAAGCGTCCGGCTTAGTTGCACGAAGACCGGGATCATCACCACCACGACCGGCGTGTTGGAGACAATCGCCGAGGAGAACACCACGAAGAGGATCAGTGCCCCGAGCGCCAAAGCGGGGCGTGCGGAGGCGTTGCGTTCCGCGATGGTGGTGAACCAGTCGAGCGCGCCGGTGCGCACCAAGGCTCCCATCACGATGAACATCGCTCCAATGGTCCAGGGCGCCGGGTTGCTGAAAACCTCGAGCGCCCTTTCATAGGGCAGGACTCCGGTCAGCAGGAGTACCGAAGCCCCCCCGATTGCCACGACCTCGGTTGGATAGGTTTCGCGCACGAAGAGCAGAAACATGCCCGCCACGACGCAAAGAGCCAGAACCGCCTGTCCGGCAGGGTCCAATGCTATGATTTCCGTCACGTCTTCGCTCCGTCCGCCTGGGGCCGACTTTCAGATTTTGCCGCGCGGAGCGCAAGCCCCGCTTTGATCAGGGCCCAAGATTACGACATGGTCGGAATTCGGGCCGCGCGGCCTGCTCAGGCTCAGAGTGGCCCCGCTTGCGCCAGGCGCCCGCCCTGGCGCACCATCTCGACCCGTGTGGCTTTGCCGGTTCGGTCATCGGTCTCGACATAGACCCCGGAAAGAGTTGCCTCTTTCATCGCCGGGGTGAAACGTCCCTTCACCATGCCGGTCACGAAACGGCGCATCGGCTCCGCCTTTTCCATGCCAATCACGGACTGGTAGTCTCCACACATGCCGGCATCGCTTTGAAAGGCCGTGCCACCGGGCAGGATCTGGGTGTCGGCGGTGGGCACATGGGTATGGGTGCCTACAACGACGCTTGCACGTCCGTCGCACCAATGGCCCATCCCCATCTTCTCGCTGGTGGCCTCACAATGGACGTCCACGAGACTGGCATTGACGAGCCCCCCCATCGGGTGCGCCTTGAGCACTTGCTCGATCTTGCCGAACGGATCCTCGTAGGGACGTTTCATGAAGACCTGTCCCAGCACCTGCGCAACGAGGATCTTGCGCCCTCCGGGCACGTCAAAGACGCGGAAGCCCTTGCCCGGTGCGGATTTGGCGAAATTCAGGGGGCGGAGAATGCGCGGCTCGCTCTCGATGAAGGTCAGCATGTCCTTCTGGTCGAAGGCGTGATCGCCCAGCGTGATGCAATCGGCGCCTGCCGCCAGCAGATCCTTGGCATGCCCGCTGGACAGACCGACGCCGCCGGTGGCGTTCTCCCCGTTGACGATAATGAAATCAAGCTTCCAATCGGCGCGCAGGGCGGGCAGATTTCCAGTCACTGCCGCGCGTCCGGCACGGCCCACGACGTCCCCGAGGAAAAGAATTCTCATGGTCTGCACCTAGGGCGAACGGACCCAATTGGCAATGATTGTGTTCTGAGATGGCGTTCAGGCCATGCGCCAGAACACGCCCTCTTCGGTGACGATTGCATCGAGCGGTTGATCGGTTGGCTCGACCGGCAGATCCAGAGTCCGCTGCGCCGAGTAGGCATAGCCGAAGACCATCACGTCCGTGCGCGCGCGGAGTTTCGCCAGCGTCCGGTCGTAAAACCCGCCGCCATATCCCAGCCGCATCGCGTTCTGGTCGAACGCCAGCAGCGGCACCATCAGCACCTCCGGCTCAATCCAGTCGCCGGAACTGGGCACAGGTGCACCGAAAGCCCCCGGCTCCGTCTTACAGCCGGGTGTCCACTGGCGGAATTTCAACGGCTGGTCGGGGCCCTGGATGACCGGAACGCAGACCGGCCCAAACGAAGACATCGCAGCCATGACAGGGAGGGGGTCCACCTCGGTGCGGATTGGCATGTAGCCTGCCAGCGGCTTGCCCCGGTGCGGCAGCAAGACTTCGAGCATCCGCTCCACCACGCGGGCAGTTTGCTCAGTGCAATGGGCGGCTTTGCGGCGCACGAACGCGTCGGTACGCGCCACAGCCTTCAGGTCGGTCAGTTCTGTCACTTCAGTCATTGCCCCATTGTGGCTCGAGTCGCCTAACGTCTCAAGACCGCTTGGCGACACCGGTGCGGTGACGTAGCCTGCGGCTATGAACCTGCTCGAACTCGACCATATCGCGCTGGCCTGCGAGAGGCTGGAAACCGGCACTGCTTTTGCCGAAGAAACCCTTGGCGCGCCACTGGCGCCCGGTGGCCAACACGCAGCGATGGGCACCCATAACAGGCTGCTGTCATTGGGCCCGGAGCTTTACTTCGAAGTGATCGCGATCGATCCCGATGCCCCGGCCCCCGACAGGCCCAGATGGTTTGCGCTTGATCATTTCTCGGGGCCCCCGCGTCTCACCAACTGGATCCTGAAGACGCCCGATATGGCCGCGGCGCTTGCGCAGCTTCCAGACGGGTTTGGCGAGGTGATGCACATCGCGCGCGGAGATTTGCGCTGGCAGATGGCGGTTCCCGCGACGGGCGTGCTGCCTTGGGGTGGCTGGGCCCCCGCACTGATCCAGTGGGAGGGTGATACCCATCCCGCAGCCCGGCTCCCTGACCAGGGTATCCGGTTGAAATCCCTGACCCTGCGCCACCCGCAGGCCGTTGAGATGGCAGAGCTTCTGGCCCCTCTGATGCCGCGTGACACCGCCCTGTTCGAGCCTGCGCCCACACCCGGGCTGCGCGCCCTCTTTGAGACGCCCGACGGTGAACGGACCCTGGAATGACGCAGATCAGATCGGCACAACCTGAGGATGCCAGCGCCATCATTGCGATCTGGAACGCGATCATTCGCGACACGGCGATCACCTTCACTACGCGCGAGAAAAGCCCCGAGGAGATCGTTTCCCTCATCGCTGAATGCAAAACTGAAAACCGTCCTTTCGTGGTGGCCGAGACTGCCGGACAAGTGACGGGCTTTGCGACGCTGGCGCCGTTCCGCGGAGGCCCCGGATATGCGCGAACCCTCGAGTTATCGGTCCATCTGGCCCCGGACGCTCGCGGCCAAGGCACCGGCCGCGCGCTCATTAGGGCACTTGAGAAAAATGCGGCTGCGAACGGGTGCCATTCCCTGATCGCGGGGATCAGCGGCGAGAACCCGGACGCCGTCGCCTTCCACGAAAGGCTCGGGTTTCGCGAAATCGCGCGTTTGCCGGAGGTTGGCCGAAAATTCGATCGCTGGATCGATTTGGTTTTGTTGCAGAAATTCCTCTGACAGCGACGACATGATGGGCTAGAACTCCTTCCATGTCGATCTGGACCCGAATTGCCGAAGCCCTGTCCTCCCTCGCCAATGGTGAGGGATTGAGCGTGGTGTTCGACAAGCTCCGGGCCACCCCCGAACACAGCGTGGGATTCACCATCGCGGTGATCGCGCTTGGTGCGAAAATGGCCAAAGCCGACGGGCTTGTGACCCGCGACGAGGTGACGGCCTTCCGCGAGGTCTTCTCGATCCCGCGTGAAGAAGAGGCAAATGCCGCCCGCGTGTTCAATCTCGCACGCCAGGATGTCGCCGGGTTCGACGACTACGCCACGCGGATCAAAGCCATGTTCGGCGAACACAAGGAGGCGCTGTCGGATCTGATTGAAGGGCTGTTCCACATCGCGGTCGCAGACGGCACCTATCATCCCGACGAAAACGACTTTCTTGCCCGCGTCGCCCATATTTTCGGCATGAGCGAGCCTGAGTTCCGCAGCCTGCGCGCCCGTTTCGTACCCGACGCCGCGCCGGACCCCTACGCCGTTCTGGGCGTAGCACCACAAACGCCGATGCCTGAGATCCGTGCCCGGTGGCGCCAGCTCGTGCGCGATACGCATCCCGACCGGATGGCCGCGCGCGGTGTGCCGGAGGAGGCCGTTCGACTGGCCGAAAAACGCCTGATCGTTATTAATACGGCCTGGGAAGAGATTTCAGCCAAGGGCGGGGCATGAGGATCGCCACCTATAACGTTGAATGGTTCTCGAACCTGTTCGACGACCAAGGCGAGCTGATCGAGGACGAGAGTTGGTCCGCCCGGCACAATGTCACCAAGGCGATGCAGATCACCGCGCTTGGCAGCGTCTTTCAGGCACTCGACGCCGATGCGATCATGGTGATCGAAGCGCCAGACTCCAGCCGTGGCCGCGATGGCACCACGGCGCTTGAGACTTTCGCGGAGCGTTTTGCCCTGCGCGCCTCAAAAGTGCTGATCGGCTATACCAACCACACGCAGCAAGAGATCATGCTGCTTTACGACCCCGACGTGATCTCGGCCATTCATGACCCGATCGGTGATCCA
The DNA here is from genome assembly GCA_013042765.1 of Litoreibacter sp. Classification (GTDB taxonomy): domain Bacteria; phylum Pseudomonadota; class Alphaproteobacteria; order Rhodobacterales; family Rhodobacteraceae; genus Litoreibacter. Next base: position 2,170 of record JABDPP010000188.1, on the reverse strand, counting down.
CGGGATGCCCACGCGCCGCGTTTCGACGGCACCTACCGGATCGACCTGGATATCGATGCCAAAGCGGACCGCGTCACCTTCTCGAAACCGCCCCTAGAGGTTGCTGTTCAAACCAAGGCGGGCCAGCTTTTGCGCATGATCGGGGTGCACGCGAAATCGAAAGCACCCCATAGCGCCCGCAATTCCCAGGACATGATGCGCATCGCCATCGCCAACCGGCGCAAGCAACTGGCCCAGTGCATCTGGCTGCGCCACCGCGTCGACCAACATCTTGCCGCGCGGGACCCGCTGATCGTGCTCGGCGATTTCAACGACGGCCCCGGCCTCGACGCTTATGAAAAGCTCTTCGGTCGCTCCAGCGTGGAGATCGTCCTGGGTGCCGATCTGACCACCGCCGAGCAGCTTTTCGACCCCCATGCCCGCAGCGTCCTCGGTCAGAAACTGGCCGCACCGTTTTCCAGCGCGCGGTTCTACCTCAGCACGGAAAAGCGCTTCATCAACGCGCTGCTCGATTACATCATGGTGTCGCCCGATCTGACCGCAAAATCGCCCAAGTGGCGTATCTGGCACCCGTTTGACGATCCCGGCTGCTGGCGTGACCCCGATCTTCGCACTGCCCTGCTGACAGCCTCCGACCATTTTCCAGTCACCATGGACATCGCGCTCTGAGGGAATTGCGCCCCGCTCCTTTTCAAGCGCCCGATCGCTCCCCATATATCAACCATGAAAGCGATCGTTCCCATAATCGTCGCCCTTTCTTTGGCGGCCCCCGCCACCGCGGAAACCGAACCGGCAGAGCCGAACGTCGTTCCCGAAACGCTTGAGGAATTCGCCGATCGGATGCGCAGCCTCTTGGACGGGTTAAGCGAAGATTTGGCCCCCATGCTTGAAAGCCTGAACGAGAGCTTGCGGGGGCTGGGCAGCTACGAGGCGCCAGAGATCCTGCCCAATGGCGACATCATCATTCGCCGCAAACCGCCCGCAGAGCCGGACCCGGAGCCCGAAGAAGACGGCCCGGTCGATCTGTAAGGCACCTTCATGTTGACCGCACGGACCTGCGGGGCTTCTGCGCCGTTTCTGACCTGCGCAGCTGCAAAAAATTTACCGACAGGCGCGTTTTCCCCCTTGCGGGCTGAGGAATGGCTCGCTACATCACGCTCCACCAACGGATGCGGGCGTAGCTCAGGGGTAGAGCATAACCTTGCCAAGGTTAGGGTCGTGAGTTCGAATCTCATCGCCCGCTCCAGTTGGATTTCCCCGAATTTGCAGATGGGGCTTCATTTATCAGCATGCGTGCCCTTTAAACAGCAAGACGCGTGCCGAAGTCTTGTCGCGTAATACCCAGATACGAAATCAATATCTGTAGGCCTTACCCTCAACTGGAGATGTCTCTGTCCAGGCAAAGGTGGCTATCGGTCGAGCAGCTCTGCCAGAACCTCGTCAAAATCGTCGCCTGCCTCCGCCCGGGTGATTAGCTCCAACAGCCCTTCGCGTCCGACCTGTCGTTCGATGCCTGCAACCTCGGCTGCAGCCGCTCTGTAAGCGCGTCCAACGCCAAGCGCGCGCATCGCATCATCCCAGTTCCAGAATTTGCGCGCACGACGCACCCGCGCCCTGTCGGAGGCCGTGATCTCGCCCCCCCAGACAGGGTGATCGGCGACATGGGTCGCAAGCCCTTCGTCGAACCATGTCGGATAGGGCTGCCGGACGATATTCGAGATCCCCATCGACCGATGGAGCCGCGAATGGGTCATCTCATGGGTGAGTGTTCCTTGCGTCAAACCGCCTGGACTGACCATCACCGCGACAAAGGCCAGAGACAGCCCGTTTCCGCCAATACCAAAAACCTGTGCGCACTCCGGTTTGGTACACAGAATAAGTGTTGGTTGGGTCGCATCGCCGAAAAATCCGACCACCCGGGCGCGCGAAGCATCAGCCAGGCTCTGAAGGGCTTGCCCGCGATCTGGCCCATCGGTCCAGACGCGTGGCGCAATCTCTGTCAGGCCGTAGACGTCAGGTATCACAAACCGGTGGCTTCCAGGTATAGCCACACCGAGAAACAACGACGCAAATACAGCATTGCAGAGGAGACTGAAAATCCGGGCGAGCATGATAACCAAGCCGCTAGACCTTGGGCCATAACCGCCCAGCGCTCTGAATGGCGCTGTGG
>JABDPP010000020.1 GCA_013042765.1 Litoreibacter sp. | reverse complement strand
GTTTAGATAGACATCAAGCCCCGCAAATGGGATTCCGCAACGCGACTCGAGAACCGCAAGAATCGTCGCCAGGCGGCCGCTGTCGAGGCCCACGACTGTGCGCCGTGCTTGTGAATGAGGCGAGGGTGCCACGAGCGCCTGAATCTCGGTCAGAACCGGTCGTGTCCCCTCGATCCCCGCAAAAACCACCGATCCCGGCGCGGGCTTGTCGCGGTCCGACAAGAACAGTGCGGAGGGGTTGGTGACCTCCACGAGGCCGCGGCCGGTCATTTCGAACACGCCGATCTCATCGGCAGGCCCGTAGCGGTTTTTCACCGCGCGCAGGATGCGGAACTGGTGACCGCGTTCGCCTTCGAAATAGAGCACCGTGTCGACCATGTGTTCGACGACGCGCGGGCCTGCGATCTGGCCCTCCTTGGTGACATGGCCCACGAGGATCACGCTGGTGCCGTGCCGCTTGGCAAAGGAGATCAGCTCATGCGATGCGGCACGGACCTGGCTGCCGCTGCCCGGTGCGCTGTCGACATTGTCGGCCCAAATGGTCTGGATCGAGTCGATGATCGCCAGTTGCGGCCGTTCCTTGTCCAGCGTGGTCAGGATATCGCGCAGGTTCGTCTCGGACGCGAGCCGGACCGGGCTTTCCTGGAGGTTCAGTCGCGCGGCGCGCATCCGGATCTGGTCGGCGGCTTCTTCGCCGGAGATGTAGATTACGTCGAGGCCGAGCCGCGCGAACCGGGCTGCGGCCTGCAAGAGAAGGGTAGATTTACCGATGCCGGGGTCGCCGCCAAGAAGAATGGCCGAACTGTCCACCAGCCCGCCGCCCAGAACGCGGTCAAGCTCGGCCACGCCGGAGGACACCCGTGCGGGCGGCTCGTCGCGGGACGTCAGGTCTGACAGTTCCATCGGTTTGCCGCGCGCCGTGCCGAGAGATTTCTTCGCAGGTCCGGCAGACAGGGGGGCCTCTTCGACAATGGAATTCCACGCACCGCAGGCCTCACACCGCCCCGACCACTTGGAATGGGCGGCGCCGCAGTCATTGCAGGTAAAGGAAGCTTGTTTCGCCATGGGGAAAGTTGTGGCCTATGCCCCCTGCCACGGCAAGCCGAATATGAGGGCTGCGCCGAAGGCGATCTGTGCTGCGGGCAAAAGCTTCGACCAGCCTGCATCCTGCCACAGCGCGATGGCGCCAAAGATGATCAGGCCAGCCCCGGCTGCGGCGCCCGTTGCGGGGGAGGCGAACGACAGGCTGGCCATGCCGCCCACCGTGGCGAGGATCAGGAAAACGCGTACCAACCGGCTGCGGCCCTTCAGGACCACGGCGCTGTAAAGCGTCCACATCAGGGCGGAAAAAACCATCACCGCCAGCACGACGCCGCCCAGCAATTCAATCATCATGACGCCGGGTTCTTTCGTATCGGACGCATCACCTGACCGCTTCGATCGGGCCTTCGGCACGGCCATGGATGAACTGGTCGAGATAGGGATCGCCCGAGGCGTCCATCTCGCTCACCGGTCCGGTCCACTGAATCACGCCGTCATGGAGCATCGCGACCTTGTCGGCGATTGCGCGGACCGAGGACATGTCATGGGTGATGGTCATCGCGGTGGCGCCCATCTCGACGACGATCTCGCGGATCAGGTCGTTGATAACGCCGGCCATGATCGGGTCCAGGCCGGTGGTGGGTTCGTCGAAAAAGATGATCTCAGGTTCGGCGGCAATGGCCCGTGCGAGCCCCACGCGTTTTTGCATGCCGCCCGAAAGCTCCGCAGGAAACTGGTCGGCCACGTCTGCCTTCAGCCCGACGCGACGCAGTTTCTCGATCGCGATGGCGCGGGCTTCCTCCTTCGGGCGCTTGAGCGAGCCCCGGAGCAGCCGAAAAGCCACATTTTGCCAGACGGTGAGGGAATCAAACAGCGCGCCGCCCTGAAACAGCATTCCAAACCGTGCAAGAAAGGCGTCGCGGTCATTGGTCCGCGAATCCTTTCCGTCCACAAGGATCGTGCCTGCGTCGGGCTCGACCAGGCCGAGCACGCATTTCAGCGCCACCGATTTACCAGTGCCGGAGCCGCCGATGATCACCATACTTTCGCCCTTGGGGATGTGCAGGTTGACCCCGCGCAGCACCTTGTTGTCGCCAAAGGCCTTGTGGATGTTGTCAAAGCGGATCATGCCGAGAAAAACACCCCTGTCAGAACAAAATTAGCCGCAAGGATCAGGACAGCGGCGGCCTCGACCGAGCCCTTGGTGGCACGGCCCACGCCTTGCGCCCCGCGGCCCGAATTCATGCCGTAATAGCAGCCCATGATCGCCGCGATCCCGCCAAAGACCGAGCCCTTAACGAGGCTCGAAACAAGGTCGGAGGATTGCAGGAAGTCATAGGTGTTCTGCAGATATGCGGCCTCGTTGAAGCCGAGTGTCTTGGTGGCCACGAGGTAGCCGCCCATGATGCCGATTACGTCGCCAATGCCTACCAGCACCGGCACCACCACCAGCGCGGCCAGCACCCGCGGTACCGTGAGGTATTTCATCGGGTTCGTGGACAGGGTGACGAGCGCGTCGATCTGCTCGGTCACTTTCATCGTCGCGATCTCGGCTGCGATTGACGAGGTCACGCGCGCCGCGATCATCAGGCCGACCAGAACCGGACCGAGTTCGCGCACCATGCCGATGGCAACGATCTGCGGGACCACGGCCTCGGCGTTGAAGCGCGCGCCGCCGGCATAAATCTGAAGGGCCAGCGCGCCGCCGGTGAAGATTGTCGTAAGACCCACGACTGGCAGGGAGAAATAGCCAACCGTGAGAAGCGCATGGCCGAACTCCCTGACATAGAAGGGGCGTCCCAACGCATGCATGAGCGTGGCAAAGGTGAAGATGCCGATCCGGCCGAAGCTGGCCAGCGCGGCAAGGGCGTTGCGCCCGATCGCAGCAAGAATTTTGGTCATCCCGCCGTGCTCCTGACGTAGCGGCCACCGAGGCTGGTGAGGATTTCGTAGCCGATCGTACCAGCCGCCTCCGCCAGCGTATCAACGCCCTGGTATTGGCCCAGAAGCGTGAGCGTGTCGGGGACCTCTTCGAGATGGGTGACATCGACTGTCAGCAGGTCCATTGAGACCCGCCCGGCCAGTTTGCAGGGCGTTGCGCCCGCGTAGAGCAGAGCCTTGCCGGACATGGCCCGGATCAGCCCGTCTGCGTAACCGGCAGAGACGGTGGCGATTACCGCATCGTGCAGCGCGGTCCATGTGCAGCCGTAGCCCACGGTCTCCCCGGGTTTCAGTCGCCGTGTCTGTATCACTGGCAGATCAAGGCCCACGACCGGCTGCGCGG
>JABDPP010000181.1 GCA_013042765.1 Litoreibacter sp. | reverse complement strand
GCGTTTCATCAATCAGGTAGGGAAACGGCAGCGCCTACGCCTTTGCCAGCGCCCGCATCTCGGGAAAGGCATCCGCCGGATAGGCCTCGGTGTCATTGGACATAATGGCCACGCTGGCGACCCCCAGGGCCTCAAGCTCAGAGGCATCACGGATGATTCGATCCAGCACGGCCTGCACGTAGGGACAGTGGTTGCAGATGAACATGACCAGCGTGCCGCGTGAGCCGCGACACGCCGCGAGGGTCCAGTGTCTGTCATCGACACCGCGCAAGCTGAAATCAGGGGCGGGGGCCCCGATCTCACCGGCCGGGGTTGTGGCAGCCGCCATCCGGGTGCTCCTTCCTGTAGCGATTACTGTGACGGGATCGGCTGTGAAAGCCGGGCCCAAAACGGATATACTACCGCGCTTTTGCACGGCTTAAGCGGGTCGCGCCCGAAACAATACGCATGCGATGCGCAGCATTGCCGGCCAGGACACAAGAACCATGCTGAAAGACTACCTGTTTACCTCTGAGTCTGTCTCTGAAGGCCACCCTGACAAGATGGCAGACCAGATCTCCGACGCAGTGCTGGACGCCATCCTGGCCGAGGACAAGAAGGCGCGCGTGGCCTGCGAGACCCTGGTCAAGACGGGTGTCGCGATCATTGCCGGCGAAATCACCACCACCGCGTGGGTAGATCTCGAAGAACTGGTGCGCAATGTGATCACGGACATTGGTTACGATTCTTCAGAAGTGGGCTTTGACGGGCACACCTGCGCAGTCGTCAACATCATCGGCAAGCAGTCGCCCGACATTGCCCAGGGTGTCGATCGCCGCAAAGCCGAGGAACAGGGCGCCGGCGACCAGGGGCTCATGTTCGGTTATGCCACGAACGAGACCCGCTCGCTGATGCCGGCGCCGTTCTATTACGCGCACCTGCTCATGGAGCGCCAGGCCAGGCTGCGCAAGCGCAGGAACAACCCGCTGCCCTGGATGCTGCCGGACGCGAAGAGCCAGGTAACGTTCAGATATACCGACGGCAAGCCGTCCGGCATCGACGCCGTGGTTCTGTCCACCCAGCACGCGAAAGGCATTGCACATCGCACCATCAAGGAAGGCGTGATGGAAGAAATCATCAGGCCCGTGCTGCCCGCGAAATGGCTGTCGCGCCGCACGAAATTTCATATCAATCCCACCGGCAGTTTCGAGATCGGCGGACCGGTCGGCGACGCGGGTGTGACCGGGCGCAAGATCATCGTCGATACCTACGGCGGCATGGCCCGCCATGGTGGCGGCGCCTTCTCCGGCAAGGACCCATCGAAAGTAGACCGGTCCGCAACCTATGCGGCGCGCTACGTGGCCAAGAACATCGTCAAGGCCGGGATTGCCGACCGCTGCGAAATCCAGGTTTCGTATGCGATCGGGGTGGCCAACCCGACCTCCATCAGCGTGGACACGTTTGGCACCGGCAAGCTGTCGGAGGCCGAGATTGTCAAGCTGGTCAAGGCAAATTTCGATCTCAGGCCTTACGGCATCATGAAGATGCTGGACCTGGTGCATCCCATGTACCGAAGGACCGCCAGTCATGGCCACTTCGGTCGCAAGCCCCGCGAAGTGAAGAAGGGTCGCGAGACCTGGACCGAATTCAGCTGGGAAAAGACGGACCTTGCCGAAAAGCTGCGTGACGCAGCCGGAATATAGTTTCTTTTTTTTTGGTCGGCGCGACGCGCCGGAGTTGTAACGAGGAGCGCTGCAACAGGGAAGCACCCTGCCAGGCTCGGGATCGGCTCCTTAAACAAAACCGCGCTCGTTCATTCGGGAGAGAAATCCATGATGAACGCTGTTCTTGACAGAGACTTTTCGGACTTTCACATTAAAGACATCAAGCTCGCCGCATGGGGCCGCAAGGAGATTGCCATTGCGGAAACCGAGATGCCCGGGCTGGTCGCGACCCGCAACGAATTTGCAAAGGCCAGGCCCCTCGAGGGCGCTCGCATAGCCGGCTCGCTGCATATGACGATCCAGACCGCCGTCCTGATAGAGACCCTGGTCGCCCTCGGCGCGGAGGTGCGCTGGGCATCCTGCAATATCTATTCGACGCAGGACCATGCGGCCGCGGCGATGGCCGCGAGCGGCATCCCGGTGTTTGCATTCAAGGGCGAGACCCTGGATGAATACTGGGAGTATACGCACCGCATCCTGGAGTGGCACGATGGTGGCACGCCGAACATGATTCTTGATGACGGCGGCGATGCCACAATGCTCGTCACGCTGGGCAGCAAGGCCGAAAAAGACGCGTCCGTGCTGGACAATCCGGCCAGCGAGGAAGAAACCGCATTGTTTGCTGCCATTCGCAAGCGACTCGACAGCAAGCCCGGCTTCTACTCGAAGATCCTGGCCAATATCCAGGGCGTAACGGAAGAGACGACAACCGGCGTGGCGCGCCTGTACCGCATGATGAAGGATGGCGATCTGCCGTTCCCCGCTATCAACGTCAACGACTCGGTCACCAAGTCCAAATTCGACAACCTCTATGGTTGCCGTGAGTCGCTGGTCGACGGCATCAAGCGTGCCACCGATGTGATGATCGCCGGCAAGACCGCAGTGGTATGCGGGTATGGCGACGTCGGCAAGGGCAGCGCGCAGTCACTGCGCGGCCTGGGGGCCGTGGTCTGGGTCACCGAAATCGATCCGATCTGCGCACTGCAGGCGACGATGGAGGGATTCCGGGTTGTCACCATGGATGACGCCTGCGACAAGGCCGACATCTTTGTCAGTGCCACCGGTAACTATCACGTGATCACGCTCGAGCACATGTCGCGCATGAAGGACCAGGCCATCGTCTGCAATATCGGCCACTTCGACAACGAGATCGATGTTGCGGGGCTGGAAAAGTACGAATGGGAAAACATCAAGGAGCAGGTGGACCACGTGATCTTCCCGGACGGCAAGCGCATCATCCTGCTGGCCAAGGGCCGACTGGTCAACCTGGGTTGTGGCACCGGGCACCCAAGCTTCGTGATGTCCAATTCCTTCACCAACCAGGTCATGGCTCAGATCGAGCTTTGGACGCGGGGTGATCACTACAAGAACGAGGTTTACGTTCTGCCGAAACATCTTGATGAAAAGGTGGCCAGGCTGCACCTCAAAAAGCTGGGTGCAAAGCTTACGAAACTGTCCGACGAGCAGGCCCGCTACATCGGGGTGCAGGCGGACGGGCCGTATAAGCCCGATCACTACCGCTACTAGGCGCGCTGCGCGGATCGCAGGGGGCGGCCC
>JABDPP010000174.1 GCA_013042765.1 Litoreibacter sp. | reverse complement strand
GCATCGAGGACTATATCTCGGGCCAGTTTGACGAGAACGGCACGCAGATCATGGCGGCGATCGACAAGGCAGCAGGGCTGGATGTGTCCTACCTGCCAGACGGCCTGCAGAAGGACTTTGGCGAAGGTCTTGAGAAGGCCCGGAGCTCCTTTGCTCTGATGGAAGAGATCGAGAGCGTTCAGGTCCAGCTGGAGGAAGGTGCATTGGCCTACCGTCCGCAGCACCGGATCGTGCGTGCCTTGCAGCGGGATGCGCGGAGCATCGATCACCACATCGAGGAGATCGAGCTGAGGGTTAGCCGGAAGATCGGGGACATCGAGGCGCAGGAGCGTGAACTCGAAGAACTCAAGGCTGAGCGCGAAGCACTTCTCTCGCAGATCCCTGAGACTTGGGAAGGGGTTCAGGGCGAATACGCCAAGATCACCTCTGCCGACCGGAAGGCGCGTTCGACCTATCGTCGGACGGTGGACCAGGCATATGAGCCTATCATCGAGCTGCGTGAACTGCTCGCAGGAACGGAGGGCCTCGCACCGCTCGAAGCGCCGATCCTTGAATTGGCGGCGGATGCAGCCAGCATGGATCGCGACACGGCCGAGACCCGCTTCAAGGAGGTTGAACGCCTCGTGGGTGAGGTGAACGGTGCCGGGGACATCCGCTCGCTGCTGTCAAAGGCACGTCGTAACATCGACAGCCGCAAACAGGACTACGATAAGGCCGCCGAGAATATCGAGAAGGCACTTGAGACCCTGCGGACGGAGATCACATGGCGGACACGCGCCTCGGCGGAGCTGACTTCCGCGCTCGAGGAATATAATGAGGCGATCCGGGATACGATCGGTCTGCGCAAGCAAGACAAGCTGCCGCGCGAACAGGCACTCTTCGTGGCGTCCTGTAGCTCGGGTCACCGTGATATCTCGCTCAACTTCTAAGCCTATGCCGCGCGCTCCCGGAAGCGCGCTGCCTGAAAAACATGATCTCCGCGCGTGATACCTGTCCGCGCGGAGATTGTTTTTTGCGGGCTTTCAGAAAACGTCGTCCTTGACCGCTTCCATGGACACATGCGTCGACGTGCCAGAGACATGCGGCAGGCCGGAGATCTTCTCCCCAAGTGTCCGGCGATAGGCGTTGATGTCACGGGTCCGGATCTTCAGCAGGTAGTCGAAGGCACCGGCGATCATGTGGCACTGTTCTATCTCTGGGATGTCCTGAACCGCGCGGTTGAAGGCGTCGAGGGCAGCCTCGGTCGTGTCACTGAGCCGAACCTCCACGAAAGCAATATTGTCGAGGCCCAGTTTTTCCGGGTTCAGGATGGCGCGAAAGCCGGTGATGTAGCCTTCACTTTGAAGACGCTTCACCCGCATCTGGCACGGCGTTTTTGACAAGCCGATCGTCTGGGCAAGTTCCGTGATCGGCATTCGGCCGCTAATTCTCAGGTTTTCAAGGATTCTCTTGTCATATCGGTCAAGTTCACTTGATATAACGCTGTTATGCATCTTTTGGCCTATTTTAGCTTAGTTTTTTGGTCTAAAGTCTTCATATAAGCTCCTACTTTAGGCCGCATGGTTCTTCTTGTCGCGATATAATCACTCACGTGATCCGAACGAGGAGGACGGTATGACCAGTTTGAACGCGCATCGTGCTGCGATCCGGGCAGCACATCTGATGCCTGCACAGGCTTGCATCGAGGATCTCGTGGCGGGAGCTGCGATTTCGCTTGTGACGCGAAAGGCTGCGGGGAGCCGAGCTGCCGCTCTCGTCCGCGATATCCGCGATGAGGGCAAGCCCGGCATCATGGAAGTGTTTCTGGCTGAATATGGCCTCTCCACCCAGGAAGGCGTGGCACTCATGTGCCTGGCCGAGGCCCTTTTGCGCGTGCCGGATACGGAGACCATTGATGCGCTGATCGAGGATAAGATCGCGCCATCGGCCTGGGGCAGTCATCTTGGCCATTCCAGCTCGCAATTGGTGAACGCGTCGACCTGGGCTCTGATGCTCACGGGCAAGGTTCTGAGCGAAGAAACACAAGGCATGGCAGCCCTTCTGAAGGGGGCCGTGAAACGTCTCGGGGAGCCGGTGATCCGAACGGCAGTTCAGCGCGCCATGAAAGAGCTGGGCCATCAATTCGTGCTGGGCCGGACCATCGATGAGGCGATCCGGCGGGCCGAACCGCAGGAGGCGGAAGGCTACACGTTTTCCTATGATATGTTGGGCGAGGCCGCGCTGACGGCGCGGGATGCGCGGGGCTATTTCAAGGCATATCGCGATGCGATCACCGCTATCTCAGCACGATGTGGGGCGGGTGATATTCGAGAAAACCCCGGGATTTCCGTCAAACTCTCAGCGCTGCATCCGCGCTATGAGCTGTTGCAGCGCGACAGGGTGATGAGCGAGTTGGTGCCGCGCGTTCAGGATCTGGCGCGGCAGGCAAGGGCCGGCGGCATGGGCTTCAACATCGATGCAGAGGAGGCCGACCGGCTGGATCTGTCACTCGACGTGATCGAAGCCGTTATAAGAGATCCCGCGCTTGCCGGTTGGGATGGCTTTGGCGTTGTGGTGCAGGCGTATGGTAAGCGCGCAGCAGGGGTTCTCGATTGGCTTTATACGCTCAGCACCGAGCTGGATCGCAAGATCATGGTTCGGCTTGTGAAAGGGGCCTACTGGGATACGGAGGTCAAACGTTCTCAAGTTGAAGGTCTGGCGGATTTCCCGGTCTTTACGCGGAAGTCGGAAACCGATGTCTCCTACCTGTGCTGTGCGCGGAAACTGCTTGGGATGACCGATCGGATCTATCCCCAGTTTGCCACCCATAACGCGCACACTATGGCCTCGATCCTTGAGATGGCCGAAGATCTGTCCGCCTTCGAGTTCCAGAGGCTGCAGGGGATGGGGGCAGCGCTGCATCGGCGCATTCACGGGGATGACGGTGCACGGTGCCGGATCTATGCGCCGGTGGGCGCCCATCGGGACCTGCTGGCCTACCTGGTGCGCAGGCTTCTGGAAAACGGGGCGAACAGCTCCTTCGTCAACCAGATCGTTGATGAAACCGTTGCGCCTGAGCGGGTCGCGGCGGATCCGTTTGACACGCTGTCGGGCGCGGCAGGTCCAGTCGCCAGTGCGGTCGTCAGGCCTTGCGACTTGTTCGCGCCGGCGCGGCGCAACTCGCAGGGGTGGGATCTGCACAGCGACGATGATCTTGAGGGGATTTCAGAGGCGCGAGACGCGTTCGAACAGACGCAGTGGCGCGTGGGGCCGCGTTGTGTTCCGGATCTCAAGCGACTCCCGGAGCATGAGGTGCTTAACCCGTCTGATCCTTCGGATCCCGTTGGCCATGTGGCCTTCGCTGGGGCAGGGGATGCGGCGGCTGCGTGCGAAGCGGCCCGGACCTGGTTGGCATCTGCTTCTGAGCGCGCCGCTGTTCTGCGCCGCATTGCCGTTCTTTATGAGGAGAATTTCGGTCTGTTTTTTGCGGTCCTTTGCCGCGAGGCGGGCAAGACCCTCTCCGATGCCGTGGCGGAGTTGCGCGAGGCAGTCGATTTCCTGCGCTATTACGCCAATGAGGCAGAGCGTCTTGCCACGCGTTCACCGCGCGGCATCATCGGCTGTATCTCGCCGTGGAATTTCCCATTGGCGATCTTCACGGGCCAGATTTCGGCCGCACTGGCTGCGGGGAATGGCGTGGTCGCGAAACCCGCAGAGAGCACATCGATCACCGCCGTGCTGGCGGTAGACCTGATGCATAACGCGGGCGTGCCGCGCGACGTGCTGCAACTGTTGCCGGGACGGGGGGCCGAAGTTGGCGCTGAGCTGAGCCGAAACCCGGCGATCTCCGGCGTATGTTTCACGGGCTCGACCGCAACAGCTCAGCAGATCAACCGGGCGATGGCGAAGGCGCTGGATCCCGCCGCGCCGCTGATCGCCGAGACAGGCGGTCTGAACGCAATGATCGTGGATTCGACCGCCCTGCCGCAACAGGCGATTACGGATATCGTTGTCTCTGCCTTTCAATCTGCGGGGCAGCGCTGTTCGGCCTTGCGCGTGCTTTACGTGCAGGATGACATCGCGGACGGGTTTCTCGACATGCTTTTCGGGGCGATGGATGAGCTGAAGCTGGGCGATCCGTGGCAGCTCGCGACCGACATCGGGCCGGTGATCGATGCCACGGCAAAAGCCGGCATCCTGCGCCATGTTGAAGTGGCGCGGGCCGAGGAACGGATTCTCGAGGAATTGCCCGCGCCGGAAGTCGGGCATTTTGTGGCTCCAACGGTGATCAAAGTCACGGGTATTGCGGATCTTGGGGAAGAGCTGTTCGGCCCGGTCCTGCATGTGGCCCGATTTGAAATCGGTGCGCTTGATGCCGTGGTCGACGACATCAATGCCGCCGGGTATGGCCTGACCTTCGGCATGCACTCGCGCATCGATGATCGGGTCGAACAGGTCACCGCGCGGATCAAGGCGGGCAATCTCTATATTAACCGCAACCAGATCGGGGCGATCGTCGGATCGCAACCTTTCGGCGGGGAGGGCCTGTCAGGGACCGGCCCTAAAGCGGGTGGTCCGGACTACGTACGGCGGTTTTGTGCACCGGAGCCCTCCGAGGCTTTGGGCGTGGGATCACAGACAGACCGGTCGCGCGCTGACACAGGCGCTGTCAAAGATGCGCTTGCGCACGCCAACCCTCCTGAGATCGCGCAACTTGAAACCAATGACCTGCCGGGGCCGACGGGGGAGTCAAATCGCCTGTCTGTGCATGGGCGAGGCACGGTTCTGTGCCTTGGTCCGGGCGCGGTTGCGGCGCGGGTTCAGGCCCAGATCGCGCGGGAGAATGGTTGTGCGGCGGTTTTGGTCGCATCCGGGCTCTTGGCCTCCGAGGGGCCCGACGGGTTGCTCGATCCCTCGGCTCTGGAAACCCTCTCAGGCTTCGATCTTGTTGCCATGGAAGACAGTGCAGGGCGGGGTGATGTTCGCGAGGCGCTGGCTGCACGCCCGGGGCCAATCATCGGGCTGGCCTCTGCCATCGAGCTTGCAGAGCGTTGCCGCCTTGAGCGACATATCTGCATTGATACCACGGCTGCGGGCGGCAACACGAACTTGCTGGCCGCAAGTGCGTGATCCGGATCTGGGCTTTCTGGACGTCGTTCAACTGACGGAGGCAAAGCCCGTGATGAGCTGGCGCAAGCCCAAGGCGGCGCCAGCGATAATGGCCGCCATCGTCACCGGAGCGCTGTAGGCGAGAACCGAGAAGGCCGAGATCCCTTGCCCGACGCTGCAGCCAACGGCGGTGACCGCGCCGATCCCCATCAGCACCGCGCCGAGGATCTGTCGGCGCAACTCGCGCGGATCCTCGCAGGCCTCCCAGCGGAAATGGCCCTTGATCAGGCTGCCGATAAAGGCGCCCGTCAAAACGCCGAAGACGGATCCGATCCCAAAAGTCAGCGTGCTGCCGGACGATGTCATAGCGTAAAGCATCGTTTCTCCGATCGGTGCCGAGAAAGTGTGGGAGCGCACCAGCGTTGCGAGAAACCCGTTCTCCGAAAGCCAATACGTGCCGGCCCAGCCTGAAACGATGGCCAGCCCGACAACCGCGCCCCAGAACAGGGACGCACCATGGCCGTTGCGCATCAGCTTGCCACCTGAGAGGGCGAGAATGACGAGGCCGAGTGTCAGGCCGATCGCGGTCGCGCTCAACCCGGTGAGTTGGCTCAAGCCGTGGGCGATGCCCGGCGTGTTCGCGCCGGCTTGCTCGACCGGAAACAAGCCAACGCGCAGAGCGGCAAGAGGGCCTGCCAGCGTGATGTAGGATGCAAGACCCATCACAAGAACAATCACGAAAGACCGCAGGTCGCCGCCGCCCAGCCGGGCCAGCGCGCCAAAGCCGCAGTTTCCGGAAAGGGCCATGCCGTAGCCGAAGAGGAGCCCGCCTAGGATGCTCGACATCGGGCTCCATGTTTGTGAAAGGTAGAGAGAAGTGCCGAGGTCGAGATATCCCACCGCATGAAGTGCGTAGGTGCCGATGACGCCCACACCGATCGCGACGCCCCACATCCGCAAGCGCACGTCGCTGCCGCCGTAAAGAAGATCTTCAATCGCACCCAGCGTGCAAAAACGTCCGAGCCTTGCCGCCAGTCCGAGCGCCAGGCCGCCTATACCCCCGAACAGTGCCAGAAGCAGCGGTTCGCTCATCAGCTCCAGCATGTGTCGTCCTCCCGATATGCGCCTGTCCGGTCGCGACTGTTATGGCTCAGTCGCCTTTGCAGAACAGGTCATAGACTACTTCCATAATCTGCTTGGGACGATCGTCTGTCAAACTATAGTAAATGGTCTTTCCGTCACGGCGCGGCGTCACCAGCCCCTCAAGGCGCAGGCGCGACAATTGCTGCGAGACGGCCGCCTGGCGCGCGGAGAGCAGTTCTTCCAGTTCGGTCACGGATTTTTCGCCCGAGACGAGATGGCACAGGATCATCAGGCGGCCCTCGTGGCTGATCGCCTTCAGGAAATTCGACGCGCGGGTCGCGTTCTGAACCATTTTTTCCATATCTTCGGCGCAGATATTTTTGTCAAAGACAGGAAGTGCCATGAGCTTTTTCCTCGGTCAGAAGGATCGTTCGAAGTCGGATGATCCGTTTCGGTTCGTTACGTACAAGGGCGTTCATCCGGTTGTTTTCCAGTCAATTCCGGCGCGGGTGAGCATGTCGGCCAGTAATGGCCAGAAGAAGTCCTCTCCAGGATAACCCTCGATCCGGGAGACCTCGATCCCGTTTACCATCAAAAGGAAGGTCGGGGTGTAGCTGATCCGACGGGCAAACTCATATCCTGCTGGCCGCGTACCGTGAATGTCCATACGCACGAGTGGCGCTGCTTTGCCTTCGGGGGTCTTGGGGTACTTGGCCGCAATCTCCGTGTTCCAGCGTTCGCACCAGACACACCCCTGCTCTTCAGCCATAACGAGGCGGATGTCCCCGGCCGAAACAGGGCCGGCCGCGCCAACCGTAATCAGCGCGGTGAGAAAAACTGATGCGATAAATTGCTTCATCTTCGGGCAATTGACCTTTCGCTTTCAAAAAACCTAATATGAATATGTGATTGGATCAAGCTCCGGAGCGTTTCAAGATGTTCGATATTTCTTTTGCGGGTGCGGGGCTCGCCGGTTTACTCTCGTTTTTATCGCCCTGCATCCTTCCGATCGTACCGTTCTATCTCAGTTATATGGCGGGTGTCGGAATGAACCAGATTTCGGCCGATGCGTCGATGACGGCCGGGGTGCGCCGCCGCGCGGTCCTGTCGGCCATCTGTTTCTCGGCAGGTGTGATCACGATCTTCATGGGGCTTGGCGCAACGG
>JABDPP010000172.1 GCA_013042765.1 Litoreibacter sp. | reverse complement strand
GCACGCGACGCTGTTCAGAAGGGTCTGATCACGCCGCCTCGCGACTAAGTTCGAGAGCAAGTCGAACAAAAAATGGTGCGCCCGGACCTCAGAGCCTGAGCGCGCCATTTCGCTTTCTGGTCCTGCGATCCGCCCTCAGGCGGGCAGCTTACTGGTCAACACGTAACGCAGGATTTCCACGACCTGAGACGGCTCTTCAGCGACCGCCAATGCAGCTGCGTCAACTTCTTTGAGCGGGTGCTGGTGCTCGGGCCCGTGAAGAACGATCAGTGACTTACCCAAAGCCGCCGCGTACCCGGCGTCAAAGGCTGCGTTCCATTGTTTGTATTTCTCGCCGAAACGCACCACGACGACGTCAGCATCCGCGATCCCCTTGCGGGTTCGAATGGCGTTGACCATGGCCCCTTTGTGATCGTGCCAGTATTTCTGATCTTCGGCGCCAAGGATGGCAACCCCGCAATCGTCAGAGGCATCGTGATCCGTGACGGGGTTGTTGAACACCACGTCGAGGCCCTTTGCGCCCTCGGTGATCTGCTCGCGCCAATCCGTGTGGATCTCGCCGGAAAGATAAACATTCAATGACATATTCTGTCTCCTCTTGTTCGGAACGGTTCAGCCGCGCAGCGTGCCGCCGGCGGCCTTACTCACTTTTTCGATAATCTTGGCGCTGACTGCTTCGATCTCTTCGTCCGTCAGGGTCTTCTCAGACGGCTGCAGTCGCACGGTGATCGCAAGGGATTTCTTCCCCGCGCCCATCTGCTCTTCTGCCTTCGGGCCGGAAAATTCGTCGAACACGCGGACATCCTGAATCAGCGCCTTGTCAGAACCTGCAGCCGCATTGACGAGGACAAGCGCTTCGACATTCTGATCCACCACGAAGGCGAAATCACGCTCCACCGCCTGTAAATCGCGCAGGTGCAGCGCCGGACGTGTCGCCGACTTGGTTTTCGGGAACGGCACTTCGGCAGGCCAGATCGTGAAACCCATCGCAGGCCCCTTTATATCCATCGCGGTGAGAACCTTGGGGTGGATCTCGCCAAAGACCGCCAGCACCTTCTTTGGACCGAGGCAAACTTTGCCGTGACGTCCCGGATGCCACCATTCCTCTGCCCCGCGCAGGATCTGCACCTTGGCGGGCGCACCGATCGCGTTCAGCACAGCTTCCGCATCGGCCTTAACATCAAAGACATCCACCGGGCGACGCGCCGCGTGCATATCCTTCGGGCCAGAGTGACCAACCAGAATGCCGGAAGCGACGAGTTGCTGGTCTTCCGGCTCTCCGCCGTGGAAGGCCGGTCCCACTTCGAACAGCGCCAGATCCATGAAACCCCGCGCCTGATTTCGGGCCGCAGCCTGCAGAAGGCCGGGCAGGAGCGACGGGCGTAAATGGCTCATTTCTGTTGAAATCGGGTTCTCGAGCTTGGTCGCGTCGGACCCACCCCCAAACAGCTCTGCCGAGGGCTGGTCGATGAAGGAATAGGTCACGCACTCATTATAGCCAAGCGAAGCTAGCATCCGCCGCGCCGCCTGTTCGCGCTTTTGCATGGGCGTCAAAACCGGCTTCGGCACGCCGACATCCGCGCGCGGGAGGGGTTTGCCTTCCAGCTTGGTCAGGGATGCGACACGGGCCACCTCTTCGACTAGGTCGGCCTCTCCGAGAACATCGGGGCGCCAGCTCGGAACATGAGCCATGTCGCCTTCGAGCGTAAAGCCTAAAGCGGTCAGCGTCTTGCGCTGCTCTTCACCGGGGATTTCCATACCCACGAGTGACTGAACGCGGTCCGTGTCGAGCTTGTAAGCGCGGGAGTGATCGGGCATCTGGCCAGCCATAACGACCTCGGAGGCCTTGCCCCCGCACAGATCCATGATCATGCGCGTCGCGTGTTCGATCCCCTCCGGGGTCCATTCGGGATCGATACCCCGCTCGAACCGATACCTCGCATCCGAATTGATCTTGAGCTTGCGGCCGGTATGCGCGGTGCGGATCGGATCGAAAAACGCCGCCTCCAGAAACACGTTGACGGTCTCTTCGGTGCAGCCGGACGCAGCACCGCCCATGATGCCACCAAGGCTTTCGATGCCGTTGGCGTCAGAGATCACTGTCATGCCCGCGTCAAGCGTGTAGTCCTTGTCATCGAGCGCCACCATGCGCTCCCCGCCTTTGGACAGATGCACGCGAAGGTCGCCGGACACCTTGTTCGCATCGAAGACGTGCAAGGGCCGGTTGTTGTCATAAGTGAAGAAGTTCGTGATATCGACCAGGATAGAGATCGGGCGCAATCCGATCGCTTTCAGGCGGTCCTGAAGCCAAGCCGGGCTGGGGCCGTTTTTAACACCCTTGATAACGCGCCCGTAGAACACCGGACAAGCCTCGGTCGCATCGGCATCGATGCTGACGTCGATCGGGCTGGCGAACGCTCCCGGAACAGAAGCTCTCTCTTGCGCTTTCACCTTGCCAAGACCGCGTGCCGCCAGATCGCGCGCGATGCCGCGCACGCCCAGCGCGTCCGGGCGGTTCGGGGTAATCGCGATCTCGATCACCGGATCGACCTTCGCGGGATCGTTTTCTTCCAGCCAGTGGGTGAAGCTCTGGCCGATCTCGCCGGAGGGCAGCTCGATGATGCCATCATGTTCGTCAGACAGCTCCATCTCACGCTCAGAGCACATCATGCCGTAGCTTTCGATACCGCGGATCTTGCCGACACCGATCACCGTATCGATGCCCGGAACGTAGACCCCCGGCTTTGCAACGACGACCTTGATGCCTTCACGCGCGTTCGGGGCGCCACAGATGATCTGGGTCTTTCCGCCATCCGTCTCCACCTGGCAAACGCGCAGTTTGTCCGCGTCGGGGTGTTTCTCGGCCTTGGCAACATATCCGATGGTAAAGGCCGACAAGCGTTCGGCTGGGTTTTCGACCCCTTCGACTTCAAGGCCCAGATCGGTCAGGGCATAAAGGATCTCATCGAGCGTGGCGTCAGTCTCGAGATGGTCTTTCAACCAGGAGAGCGTGAATTTCATCGTTTGGGTGCCTTGCGTTCATGCTGCGTCTTTGCGCTTCTGCTACCCCATCAGCGCTCCGAACAAAAGAGCCGCCTGAGCGGTGAAAATACCTCAAATTCTAAGGATCGGGGTCCACCGCCCTATTCTTGCCGCAATTTGGAGACAGGTTTGCCACAAGTTAAGAGCTTTCCCAGTGATTCCCGACAATAGATCATGAGGTGAACAATCATGTTTATCAGTGATGTAATAAGATCTGTGTTCCGCCCCTCTGTAGCAGCGCTTTCAATCAGTCTGGGTCTGGCGGTCATGACCGTGAATAACTCGCCCGCGTCCGTCAAAGGCAAGACAATCGACCTGTCCGAATTTGGCTGTAGCGGCGTATTTTCACCGATCTGCGGTGGGCCAAGCCTCTAGAATTTCCTCTGCGTAAGACGTCTGTTCAGTTGCCAACTTGCCGCCCCGAGTAATCGGGGCGGTCTCGTCTTGCATGAAGCATCTTCTCTTGGAGGATCCGGTTCTGAGGCTCAGCGGCTCAAACCTGCGTAAAGGTTTGGCTGGTCCAATGCCGCGAACCCGTAGTGGCGCAACCAGCGCAGATCAGAATCGAAGAACGCCCGCAGGTCGGGAATGCCGTATTTCAACATCGCGATCCGGTCGATACCCATGCCGAAGGCAAAGCCCTGCCATTCAGTCGGATCAATGCCACCGGCCTCAAGCACCTTGGGATGCACCATCCCGGAACCGAGGATTTCCAGCCAGTCATCGCCTTCACCGATTTTCAGCTGCCCGCCTTCCCAGGAGCAGCGGATATCAACCTCAGCCGACGGCTCCGTGAACGGGAAATGCGAGGCGCGGAAGCGAAGTTCGACATCGTCGACCTCGAAGAAGGCTTTCACGAACTCCTCGAGAACCCATTTCAGGTTCGCCATGGATATGTCGCGGTCGATCGCCAGTCCCTCGACCTGGTGAAACATCGGCGTGTGGGTCTGGTCATAGTCAGCCCGGTAGACGCGGCCTGGGCAAATAACACGCAGCGGGGCGCCCTGTGCCAGCATGGAACGGATCTGAACCGGCGAGGTATGGGTGCGCAGAACATGCGGCGGACGTTCGTCGCCGTCCTCCCGGGACATGTAGAACGTGTCCATCTCACCGCGTGCCGGATGATGGCTGGGGATGTTCAGCGCGTCGAAATTGTACCAGTCGCTTTCCACCTGCGGCCCCTCTGCCACGGCAAAGCCCAGATCGGCAAAGAGCGCGGTAACCTCGTCGCTCACCTGGCTGATTGGGTGGATGGTCCCGGCACGGCGCGAGCGGGCCGGCAACGTCACGTCAAGCCACTCTGTTTGCAGTCGCTCGTTAAGCGCTGCGTCGGCCAGACCCGCCTTCTTAGCGGCCAACGCCGCGTTGACCTCGTCTTTCAGAGCATTCAGAGCCGGACCTGCGACTTGGCGCTCCTCGGGTGTCATGCGCCCAAGCTCGCGCATCTTCAGGCTAACTTCGCCCTTCTTGCCGACCGTGGCGACCCGAAGCTCTTCCAGCGCAGCCTCGTCCTTTGCCGAGGAAACGGCCTCCAGAACCTTTGCGCGCAGTGCGTCCAACCCGTCCATGATATACTCCGTCTTGCGTTGCGTGATGTCCTACCACGCAACCCTCTGAATGCAAGAGGTGGTCAAACCGCGCCGCCTTCAGACCCGCTGCATCCCGTCCCGAGATAAGAAAACGCCGCGGAGAAAACCACCGCGGCGCGTCATCTGTCCCTCAGATGAAAGCTCTCTCTAAGCGAGAGCTGCTTTTGCCTTTTCAACGACCGCTGCAAAGGCAGCCGGCTCGTGAACAGCCAGGTCGGCCAGAACTTTGCGGTCGACCTCGATACCGGCAAGCGACAGGCCGTTAATGAAACGCGAATAGGTCATCGTCTCATCGATCGAACGGCAACCGGCATTGATCCGCTGGATCCACAGAGCGCGGAAGTTGCGCTTGCGGGCCTTGCGGTCGCGGGTTGCGTATTGGTTGGCCTTATCGACAGCCTGCGTGGCTGTCTTGAAAGCGTTGGAACGGCGGCCATAGTAACCTTTTGCGGCTTTGATGACCTTCTTGTGGCGGGCGTGGGTGACTTTCCCGGACGTAACTCTCGACATCTCAGCTTCTCCTTAACGCGCGTATGGCATGTATTTTTTCACGATATTCTCATCTGCCTTGCAGAGAGTCGTCGTGCCGCGCGCAGTGCGGATGAACTTGGTCGAACGCTTGATCATGCCGTGGCGTTTGCCAGCCTGACCTGCTTTGACGCGGCCGGAGGCCGTCATCTTGAAGCGCTTCTTGGCGCCTGATTTCGTCTTCATCTTCGGCATTTCCGTCTCCTCAAATCTTTGAGCGGTAATCATGCGACTCGGCATGCCTATAGGCCGGTCCCATGGGTTCGAGCGCGCCTTTTAGGCCCGCGACCGGAGCTTGGCAAGCCTTCGTTTCAGGAATGTTCCCCCGATTCAGAAATTAAACGCGGAGAACGGGCTCTGAAAAACGCGGGGCAAATCGCCAAACTCGTATCCACCGGGGCGCGAAGATATCGCATAAACGATCATCACGCCCGCCAGAACCGCAACGATTGAAGCCACGCGCGGAGGGTTTCCGCGCATGACGGACCCTAGAAGAGGTGGGAGTGACAGAACGGCAAGCACGATACCCACAAAGAGAATGAAATCCGTAGACATACGACCATCCCTTGTAAAACGCGCTGAACGTTACTCTGGATCGGTGCTAAAAATCAACCTTTCCGCACAGGGCGCAACCCGCAGGATGTTAGTGGAACCCGGCTGCGCGAAGGGAACACCCGCCGTTACGACGATCTGATCCTCTTCCTCAGCAAACCCCTCCGAGAGGGCGGCCCGTGCCGCGCCGACGACTGCCAGCTTGAAGCGATCAATCTCATCGATGATGACGCAATGCACACTCCATGTGAGGCAGAGCCGCCGTGCGGTGCGATGT
>JABDPP010000166.1 GCA_013042765.1 Litoreibacter sp. | reverse complement strand
CCACGCGGCGGATGACGCGGATCTCACGGCCCCGGTGATCGTGCTGATCCACGGGCTCGGGCTGAGCCGGCACATGTGGCGCGACCACCTGCCGGCACTCACCCGCAGCCACACGGTTCTCAGTTACGACCTCTACGGTCACGGCGACAGCGCACCGCCCTCCGGCGTCGCCTCGCTGGGCGTCTATGCCACCCAGATCAGGATTTTGATGGACCACCTTGGCATCGGCCGGGCGGCCGTTGTCGGGTTTTCCATCGGCGGTATGATCAACCGCCGCTTCGCACTCGATCACCCCGAACGCCTCGCCGCGCTGGCCATTCTCAACTCCCCCCATGATCGTGGTGACGAGGGTCAGAAACTAGTTGAAGAACGTGCGGCAAAAGTCAGAGAAAAAGGCGCTTTTTCGACTTTCGATGAAGCACTGGCCCGCTGGTTTACCCCGGCGTTCCGCGAGAATGCGCCCGATGTCATGGCGCTGGTGCGCGACTGGCGCGGACAGGTCGATCCTGAAAGCTACGCGCAGGCCGCATGGGTGCTGGCCAATGGTGTGCGCGAGCTGATCCGGCCCGATCCGCCGATCACTGCACCGACACTGGTGATGACCTGTGAGAACGACAGCGGCAGCACGCCCGCCATGAGCCACGCCATCGCCAGCGAAACAGACGGCGCGCAGACGATCATCGTGCCACGACTTCAGCATCTGGGCCTGATGGAAGACCCCGATGCCTTCACCACACCGATTCTGGACTCCCTCGAAAGGACGCCGCAATGACCACGCCCCTCTCCGGTGGACAGGCCGCCATCGAAGGGCTGAAAGCGGAAGACACGCGCCATGTGTTCGGGTTGATCGGGTCGGCCACGATGGAGATGTTCGACGCGCTCTACGACGCCGACAGCATCAATTTCATCGGCGTGCATGACGAACGCACCGGCACCCATATGGCCGATGGCTACGCCCGCGCCTCGGGCCGGGCCGGGGTCATCCTCGCCGGCCAGAACGGCCCCGGGGCGACCAACCTCGTTACCGGTCTCTCGCAGGCCATGGCAGCGTTCTCTCCGGTGGTCTCCATGGCGGGCGCCCTGTCCTCGGGCCATGTCTACCGGGACGCCTTTCAGGAGGTCGACCAGCAGGCGCTGTTTACCCCGGTGACCAAGAAAACATGGACCGCGCCCTCTACCGACCGCGTGCCGGAGCTCGTGCGCGAGGCGTTTCGCACCGCACTCAGCCCGCGCCGGGGGCCGGTGCAGCTCAACCTGCCACGCGATGTGCTCTCCGGTCAGGCGGAGTTCGGCCCGATGCCGCACCCCGACACCTACCGTGCCCAAAGCCTGCCCGCCGCCGCCCCTGATGCCATTGCAGAGGCCGCAGCGCTTCTGGGGGGCGCTCATCAACCGGTCATCATTGCCGGGGGTGGGATCAAGAATACCGGCGGTCATGCGCAAGCGCTGGCGCTGGCGGAGGCGCTTGAGTGCCCAATCGTGACCTCGCCCGGGCATGGCGACGCGATCCCATTCGGCCACCCGCTCAATGCGGGCCAGATGGGGCCGCGCGGCAACCCGGTGGCCTCACGTCTGGTGAAGGAGGCCGATGTCATCCTCGCGCTGGGCACCCGGCTGGGCTTCAACTCGACCTTCTACAGCTATGACAACATCAACCGCGCCGCGCAGATCATCCAGGTGGAGCTTGAGCCCACCGCCATCGGGCGCTTCTTCCCGGTCGTGCTGGGGATCTGGGCCGATGCACCGTCCACGGCGACGCAGCTTACAGCCGCACTCAAGACACAGCAGGACCGTGCGCGCGCCACGGCCTGGACGCAGGCTTTTCAGGCCGAACGCGCGGCCTTTCTGGCGCAGCGGGATGCCGACGCGATCGAAACTCACCCAACACAACCTTCCGGGCTTTTCAGAGCCTTGCGCGGCGTTCTTCCCATGGATGCGGCGATCACGATGGATGCGGGCACGCTCTGCCTGCAAGCCACCGATGCGCTGAATTACTGGAGCCCGAAAAGCCTCTTCACGCCGCTCGATTTCGGCCTTGTCGGCTTCTCCTTTGCCTGCGGGCTCGGCGTGAAAACCGCCCAGCCCGACCGCCCCGTGGTCAGCCTGATGGGCGACGGCGGCTTTGGTATGACCGTCTCAGAACTGTCCACGGCGGTCGATCACGGCATCAACACCGTCACCGTGGTTATGAACAACCAGTGCTGGGGGGCGGAGAAGGCCTACCAGCGTGATTTCTTCAACGGCCGCTATATCGGTGCAGATGTCTCCAGCCCGCCGTTCGACAAGCTGGCGGAGCTTTACGGGGCGGCCGGGTTCCGGGCGGAGCGGCTCTCAGAGGTGGCGGGCGCCGTCGAGGCCGCATTGGCCTGCGGCAAACCCGCGGTGGTGGATGTGGCGGTCGATCCCGCTGCGCTCTACAGCTTCCGGCGCGACAGTTTCAAACACAGGGGAGGGTGAGCGCCATGATCACCCGCTACGCCATCTTCCAAGGCGCCGTGCGCCCGGGCGCGGAGGCCGAGATGCGCGAGTTCGTGAACACGCGTCTGACGCCACTCTGGCGGCAGTTCGCCTGCGCCGAGGAGGTCCGTGTCCTGTTCGGCAAGGAGCAGGACCCCGATGGCCCGGTGATCCCGCTGATCCTCGCCATCACCTACGCCGATGAAGAGGCCATGGCCAAGGCGCTCGACAGCCCCGCGCGCCACGCCGCCAAGGATATCCTGCCAGAGCTTTACGAGCGCTTTCTGCCTGACGCCAAACTCTACCACTACGTGATGGACAGAACCCGCTACACCGACTGAACGCGGGCTTGCCGCGCTTCAGCCGGCGCGCCAAACCATCTGTTTTCCCTTGATAATCGCGTCGCCCTGCGCGTTTTCAGGCGTATTGCCGTTGAACCTTGGCCCGCTTCATGAAAAAAACCTCTGGAGCGCGAGAATGGGGCGTTCGCCGGGGGAAACATCATGCGGTGCGGCCAGTAAATGGGCGATATTCTTGAAGGGCTGAGAGCGGCTTTCCTGCTGGTGGTCACGCTGGACGAGGATCTGGTGGAGATCACGCTGCGCTCGCTGCAGGTCAGCCTGAGCGCGCTGGTCATTGCCGCCGCCATCGCGCTGCCGCTGGGTACGTGGCTCGCGATCCAGCGCTTTCGCTACCGCCGCACGGTCATTGCCGTTATGAACGCCTTGATGGGCCTGCCGCCGGTGGTGGTCGGGCTCTTCGTCTACATCCTGCTGTCGCGCTCCGGTCCATTCGGGGTGTTCGGACTGCTCTTCACGCCCACCGCCATGATTATCGCGCAGGTGATCATCATCACGCCGCTCATCGCCT
>JABDPP010000164.1 GCA_013042765.1 Litoreibacter sp. | reverse complement strand
AGGCGATTGTCGGCAGCGCGATGCTGGCCGAAATCCAGTGGAACAGATCCCGCGTTGCGTCTGCCGCGCCGGACCAGACCGCCACAGAGAGCAACATCACGTTCATCATTGCGAACCCAGCAACGGCCAGCCGCATCATCAGGTCACGCCCGGTGTCATCGGCACGCGGGCCGAGAAGATCGCTGTCGAGATGGCGCGCCTCGTAACCTATGCTGGCGAGGTGATCGATCAGGGTCTCCGGCGCGACCTCTCCCGCGGTGTCAATGCGCACGCGCTTCTGGCTGAGATTGACCCGGGCGGCGCTCACCTCTGGAAGTCGCGTAAGGCCACGTTCGACCGATGCGATGCAGCCGGCGCAATGAATGCCGGGTAGGGCCAACTCAATGCTCTGTATGGCGTCTGCCTTGCGGGTGGCGTCCTTGCCCGGATCGGGCATGGCAGTGCATCCGGGGCAGGCGGAAGCAGTGGGTGTCTCCGTCAGGCTCATGTGGTCTCCCTGACGGTCAGCGGTATGCGGCGGCGAAACAGGGTACCGTCCTCGGCCGTCATGACAAGGCGCAGGTTCCAGTAGCCCGGCGCAAGCTCTGCGGGGGCGACGAAGCGGGTTCCTGACCACCTGAATTCCGGGCTGCTGTCATCGCCGGTATGAGTTGACCGGCCGAGGGTCGCAGCGATGGATGCGGCCTGAACGGGCCTTCCATCTTCCCCGATGATTTCAACGGACAGTATTCCGTCCGCGACCTCAGCCGAGACGGTCCAGCGCAGAGCATCCTGTGCTGCGCGATCGGCATCGAAGCTCTGGCTTGCAACGTAGGAGTTCTTTGTCTCCAACCCGGGGAAGGTTGCCACGGCATTATAGGCCAGCGTCAGGTTTACCCCGATGATGACGGCAAAGCCGCTCCCAATGATCGCCAGCACATGCCAGCCTGTCAGCTTGCGTTCAGTCATTGCGATACCTTTCCATTGAAGACTGTCGCAGCACTCGCGCGTTCCTGCGAGGTGATATCCTCCACCCAGAAGCGCAGATCGGTGCGTGCGATGCCGGCTGCGGGATCCTGCGGGCGGGCGGTCACGTAAACCCGTTGCAGGAGGGTCGAGTCCGCGGGAACGACGACGCTACGCTCCAACGTGCCCTGCAGTTCGATGCGCAGCAACTGATCGGAGGTTAGCGAGAGGTGGAACTTTCGGTCCTCACCGTATTTGTTGCGCAGCCGGATGTCGTAAATGTTGCGGATCGAGCCGTCGCTGAGCGTAACGAAAGTCGGGTTGCGAACCGGAGCCACGGTCAGGTCTATCTCGGCCCGGATGAAGAGCGCGAAAACGAGGCCGATGCCGATCAGTGACCACAGCGCAGTATAGAGGATCGTGCGTGGTCGAAGGACATGCTTGATGATCGGTTTTGGAGATGTGCCTTCGCGCTCCGCCTTCTCGTCGCTCAGCGCGAGGTAATCGATCAGACCCCGCGGCTTGCCGATCTTCTCCATCACTTCATCGCAGGCATCGATGCAAAGCGCACAGGTTATGCACTCCATCTGCTGTCCGTCGCGGATGTCGATGCCTGTTGGGCACACATTCACGCAGGCCATGCAGTCGATGCAGTCGCCGGTGGTGTTTTCATGTTTCTTGCCGCGTGGTTCGCCGCGCCAGTCGCGATAGGCCACGGTAATCGTATCATCGTCCATCATAGCGGCCTGAATGCGCGGCCAGGGGCACATGTAAATGCAAACCTGCTCGCGCATGAAGCCGCCAAAGACGAAGGTCGTGGCTGTCAGGATCGCGATCGAGATATAGGCCACCGGATGTGCAGTGAACTGGACGAGGTCTACCGCCAGCGTGGGCGCGTCGGTGAAATAGAATACCCAAGCGCCGCCGGTGGCGATGGCGATCACCATCCAGATCATCCATTTGGTCAGGCGCAGGCGCCACTTGCGGAAGTCCCACTTGGCGTTCCATAGGCGGACTCGGGCGTTGCGATCTCCTTCGACCCAACGCTCGACGAGTATAAACAGGTCAGTCCAGACCGTTTGAGGGCAGGTATAGCCGCACCAGACGCGTCCCAGCGCACTGGTAAAGAGGAAGAGCCCGAGCCCGGCCATGATCAGAAGTCCGGCCACGAAGTAGAACTCATGAGGCCAAATCTCGATCCAGAAGAAATAGAACCGCCGGTTGGCAAGATCTACGAGCACCGCCTGGTCGGGCAAGTTGGGGCCACGATCCCAACGCAGGAACGGGGTCAGGTAATAGACCGCCAGCGTGACGATCATCACCCACCATTTAAGGCGGCGGAAGTAGCCCGATACGCGGCGCGGAAAAATCGGCTCGCGCGCGGCATAGAGGGAAGGAGGTAATTCCGAGCTGCTCATGGAAAGAGCCTTTTACTACTGTTCGCAGAAAGACATTCGCCGGGATCGTTTTGCCTCGCCTTGACCCAGATCAAGTTCTTTCGGCGGTGACCGGTGGGCGCTTTTAGTCCCGGTATCTTTCGCTTGGTTTCAGTCGCGGTTGCCGTGATCGGTAACCTGTGGGGAAGGGGATTGAAGAGGCACCGGCTTCACGTGGGAATTGCGCGAACAGTCCGGAAACCGGTGCCTTCATCCGAAGCGCCGAAGCGCTCCGAATTCCTGTTTATTTACTGGCCGCCACCCAGCTGGTGGACATAGGCCGAAACGGCGTTGACATCGGTATCGGTGAGCCGCAGCCCCCAAGCCGGCATCACGCCAAAGCGCGAGTAAGTGATGGTCTCGCGCAAGGTCTCTGCGTCGCCGCCATAAAGCCAGATCGCATCTGCGAGGTTCGGAGCACCCTGATCGATCATGCCCTTGCCGTCCTCGCCATGGCAGGAGGAGCACTGCTCCTCAAAGACAACGGCACCCTGAGCGGCAAGCCCGGCATCATGATCAGCGCCCGATATTTTCAGGACGTACTGAACCGCTGTCTCGATCTCTGCCTCCTCGAGGATCTCGCCAAAGGCAGGCATTTCGGACCAATGGGCGTCACTGTCCTGCTCATTACGGATGCCGTGACGCACCGAGTAAGCGATCTCGTTCACGCTGCCGCCCCAGAGCCAGTCATCATCGAGCAGGTTGGGATATCCCTTGGCACCCGCGGCGCCGGACCCGTGACATTGCGAGCAATGGGTGCGGAACACCGCCGCGCCGCCTGAGACCGCGTAGCGCTGCAGGGCGTCATTGGCGCTGAGTGTTTCGAGGTCCGCACTGGCAAGCTGGGTGCTCAGCTCCGCGTTGCGGGTCTTGAACATCTCGATATCGGCTGCGACCTCGCCGCGGGTTGAGTAGCCAAGGAGCCCTTCGGTTGCGCCCTTGACCAATGGCCAGGCCGGATAGGCGATGCAGTACCCGATGCCCCAGACGATGCAGGCATAGAAGGTCCACAGCCACCAGCGGGGCAGAGGGTTGTTCAGCTCCTCGATCCCGTCCCATGTATGGCCGGTCGTCTCGATGCCGGTTTCGTCATCGACGCGTCGTTCGGTTTGATTATCACTCATGACTGCGGCTCCGTCTCAAGAGTATTTCCTGGCTGGCAGGCGCAATCGGCGCAGTTGCTCTCGCAGGCTGGATGATCTTCATGGCGAAACGGGATATCAGCCGTGTCGCGATGCGTGGCCCGACTGCCTGGGCGGAACGCCCAGAGCACGACCATCAGGAAGAAGGCGAACATGATCAGCAGGACCCAGCTGTCCGCGAGTTCCCTCAGTAGCGAATATGTATCCATGATCTCTCTCCCTTACCGGCTTGCATCGGGCGTGAAGGTCGAGAAATCGACCAGCGTTCCGAGCATCTGCAGATAGGCAATCATTGCATCCATTTCCGAGATGCCACCGGCATCGTCGAAGTTGCGCACCTGTGCGCCTGGGTAGCGTTCGAGAAGCCCGTCATAGTCACTGTCGGGGTCGGCCTGTGCCGTGAAGTCGGCCGCCGCCTGCTCGATCATCTCGTCGGTATAGGGAACACCGACCATGCGATGTGCGCTGAGCAGGTCCTCGATATGCTCCGGCTTGATCAGGCGATCGGCCAGGAAGGCATATTTCGGCATGATCGATTCCGGGACCACGGATTGCGGATCCTTCAGGTGATCCACGTGCCAGGCGTCCGAGTAGCGACCGCCAACGCGGGCCATGTCAGGCCCCGTGCGCTTCGATCCCCATTGGAACGGATGATCATACATCGATTCCGCGGCGAGGCTGTAATGGCCGTAGCGCTCTACTTCGTCACGCATGGGCCGGATCATCTGGCTGTGGCAGACGTAGCACCCCTCGCGAATGTAGATCTCGCGACCAGTCAGCTCGAGAGGCGAGTAAGGGCGCATGCCTTCTACCTTCTCGATCGTGTTCTCGAGGTAGAACAGTGGTGCGATCTGCACGATGCCCCCGACTGTGACGACCAGGAAGGAGAAGACCAGCAACAGCATGGCGTTCTTTTCAAGGAGCGCGTGCTTGTCGAGGAAGCGACGGCGTTTAGGCATGGTTTCTTGGCTCGTATCGGTCATTTTCATACCCTCCTTATTCAGCCGGTGCCACGGCGGGTGCGGTTTTGGTTTCCGCCCCGCGTATGGTCATCCACATGTTCCAGGCCATGATCAGGCCGCCGACGAGATAGAGCACCCCACCCAGAGCCCGCACGACATACATCGGGAATTTCGCCGAGACGGTGTCCGCGAAGCTGTTGACGAGGAAGCCCTGGTCATCCACCTCACGCCACATCAGGCCTTCCATGATGCCCGTCACCCACATCGAGGACGCGTAGAGAACGATCCCGATGGTCGCGAGCCAGAAGTGCCAGTTGATGGCGGCCATGGAGTACATGGAGGCACGGTTCCACAGGCGCGGCGTCAGGAAGTAGAGCGCAGCGAAGGTGATCATGCCGTTCCATCCCAATGCCCCGGAATGCACGTGGCCGATGGTCCAGTCGGTATAGTGGCTCAGGGAGTTCACAGCCCGGATCGACATCATCGGACCCTCGAAGGTCGACATGCCGTAGAAGGCCAGCGAGATAACCATCATCCGGATAATCGGATCGGTCCTCAGCTTGTCCCAGGCCCCTTGCAGGGTCATCAGGCCGTTGATCATGCCGCCCCAGGAGGGCATCCAGAGGATGACCGAGAACACCATGCCCAGCGTCGACGCCCAGTCGGGCAGCGCGGTGTAGTGCAAGTGGTGCGGTCCAGCCCAGATGTAGAGGAAGATCAGTGCCCAGAAGTGGATGATCGACAGCTTATAGCTGAAAACAGGGCGTCCGGCCTGTTTCGGTACGAAGTAATACATCATGCCGAGGAAACCCGCGGTCAGGAAGAAGCCCACCGCGTTGTGCCCGTACCACCATTGCGTCATGGCGTCCTGAACCCCAGCGAAGAGTTGCACCGAGCGCGAGCCCCAGATTGAGACCGGAAGCGACAGGTTGTTGACCACATGCAGCATGGCCACGGTGATGATGAAGCTCAGCAGGAACCAGTTGGCCACGTAGATATGCTTCTCGCGCCGTTTAATCAGCGTGCCCAAATAAACGAGAAGGAAGGCGACCCAGACGATGGTCAGCCACAGATCGATATACCATTCAGGCTCGGCATATTCCTTCGATTGCGTGGAGCCCAGCAAATACCCGGTGGCCGCCAGCACGATGAACAGGTTGTAGCCCCAGAAGACGAACCAAGCGAGGTTGCCGCCCCACAGGCGCGTGCCGCAGGTGCGTTGCACGATGTAGAAAGACGACATGATCAGAGCGTTGCCGCCGAACGCGAAAATCACCGCGCTGGTGTGCAGCGGGCGCAACCGTCCGAAATTTGCATAGGGTTGTGCCCAGTCGAAGTTGAGCACGGGAAAGGCCAATTGAAATGCGATAAAGGTGCCCGCGAGGAAGCCCACGACACCCCAAAATCCCGTTGCGATCACGCCGGCGCGGATCACGTCATCCATGTATCCGGTTGGCGGTGAGGTCTGTTTCGGTGGCTCATCGGTGTTGCGCAGAACCCAAATGAAGAGCCCGAAGGCCACGGCGATTATCAGCAGCGCATGGACCTGGTAGGCCAGGTCGCGTGCGAAGTTCGCAGCCATGGCCGCGAACAGGATAATTAATCCAAGCACAACCAGCTTGACGTAATTCAACATGGTGCAATTCCCTTTCTCTCCCGAGCCCGCGAGATAGCGAAAGGGCCCGATCACGGATCGGTTATGAATTGAACGAAAATTGGCGACCTTGATCTGAATCAAGGCCGGCAGGCAAATAGATTGTCCTGAATCAAGGTGCGCCGACTGGGCGCATATTATGGCTGTCTTTACTGACAGGAGGATCGAAATATGAGCTACAGAACAATCTCCACCATCGTCCATGACACCCAGCACCCGCTGGGCGCGATGGAGGCCGCAATCAACATCTCAAGGGATCTTGCGGCGCATTTGTCGGTCCTCGCCGTTGGTATCGATGTCACAGAGCCCAGCTTCTACTACGCGGGCGCTGAAGCGGTCACGATGGCCGATAATCTGGAGCGCGCCCGCGAAAGCGCAAATGAGTTGAAAGAGGCCGCTGATACGCGTTTGTCAAAGGCCGACATTGCGTGGGATGTCCAGCACGTGACGCTTCAATTGAGCGCCTTCAATTCATATATCGGTAATAACACCCGGTTTTCCGATCTTGTCGTCTTACCCAAGCCCTACGGGCCGGAGCGGAACACGCAGGATCAGACAATAGCCGAGGCTGCCTTGTTCTCGGCAGGCTGTCCGGTGCTCTTCATTCCCGAATCCGGTCAGGCGCCCAAGCCCGGCGGACGCGTGCTGCTGGCCTGGAACAACGGCGATGAAGCGCTGGCGGCGGCGCAGGCTGCGATGCCTTACCTGCACGCGGCCTCATTGGTGGAGATCATTATCATCGATCCGCCCCAGCATGCGCCGGATCGCTCGGATCCGGGTGGCGCGCTGGCCCAATACCTGTCGCGCCACGGTGTGACCTGTGAAATCGCTGTGTTGGCCAAGACCGAGCCGCGGATCTGCGATATCCTGCTGCACCGTGCCAACGAGATGGGCTGCGATCTGATCGTTATGGGAGCTTATGGCCATTCGCGTATGCGCGAGGCGATTTTCGGAGGTGCAACGCGCACCATGATGGAAAAGACGAATGTCCCCGTCCTGATGTCCCGCTGAGGCCAGCTCGGTTTCCTGATCAGATCAGGAT
>JABDPP010000161.1 GCA_013042765.1 Litoreibacter sp. | reverse complement strand
AAATGCAGCTGTAATCGTGGCGTGGATCGTCATCGGGATGGATGACCTCATATCCTTCTCCGCCATCAAGCCGGCTTGGGTCGATTTCCCAAACGACAGGCGGGGCTCCACCGGCCGCGACTGCCAGACGCGCCAACAGGCGACCCAGAACACCGTGACCAACAATCAGATCCGGCAGCGACTTATCGAGACCGGCCATGGAGTGGCGTGCCGTAGCCGCGAGTGCGAGCAGCGCTCCTTCGGCGCCCATGCCCCGATCGATTCGCGAGACTCGGCTGGCGGGCGTCACGATGCGCCGCGCCGCGCCCCCGAACAGGCCCTTCACATCGCCGTAACAATTTGCGCCCGGGACAAAGACACGATCGCCTTGCCGGAAGCCAGTGCCGCGCTTGGCGTAGACGACCTCCCCGGTCGCCTCATAGCCCGGCACCAATGGATATCCCATTCCGGGAAATGGTGGCATCTCCCCGGACCAGAAGAGTTTTTCGGTTCCTGTTGAAATTCCGGAGTGGGTGATTTCGATCACCAGATCATCCCGCTCTGGCTCGGTAAGGGCCAAAGGTTCAAGGCTCAGCACTTTGGGCCCTGACAAGAGAACTGCAGTGGTGTCCAAGTCTGTCCCTCTCCGTTTCGTCGTTCTCTGTCTCCGCAACCGGAGATCTCATTGGGTCGTGACCGCTCTATGTGTCAGTTTAGATTTACAGTCGAAAATGTCAATCTATTTGGACATTCTTGGTTTTGAAGTTCCTAAGCAGGTTTCTCCGCGGTGGTGCAACTCGTCAAAAACGGGCGCGATGTCTCGATAAATCTAATGTTTTCAAAGCCTGCCCTTGCAACGGCTTGACGGATTGTCTCGCCGGATCGGGCCCGTCCGGTTGTCATCGCCATAGTGTAAAGTGAAAAGTACACATCGCCTGAGCGAGTCGGTTTTGACCCGCCGCTCATGGGTTCGGAGATCAACAGGCGTCCGCCGGGTGGCAGCGCCTCAAAGACCTTCCGAAGGAGCATTTCAACAGTCTCATCAGCGTGGTCATAGAGGACCCTGATCAGGGTGATCATATCGGCGCCGCGCGGCAACGCCTCGTAGAAACTCCCGCCCAGTGGTGTGATTGCCGCGCCCTCAAGGAAAGGCCTCGCAGTCTCAACAACAGAAGGCAGATCAAAAAGAGAGAGCTGCAGGTCCGGATATTCCTGCCGCACGGCGCGCAGAAAGGCGCCGGTACCGCCGCCGACATCCATCAAATGTGTGGCCATCTTCAGATTGACGCTCCGAAGCGTCTCCTCTGCAACCAACGCCTGCGTCTGGGCCATCAGGTCCGAATAGCGTGCCGCAATATCCGGCGGGACTTCTTTGGCCGTCTCGCCGCGCACATATGGCCAGAAATTAGCAAGCTCCGGGTCCGTCTCACCTCGCAACAGGGCCACGGGATCCTGCAGGTCGCGATAGAACACTGCATGATGCCGGATCATCGCAGACAATCCCGGAACGCCGAGCGTAGCAGCCCCCAGCCGAGCCAGCCGATAGCGCCCGTCAGATTGGCGCGAGATCAACTCAAGCGCCGCAGCGGCCTGACAAAGGCTCGCCGCCCGCTCCGGGGAAAGGCCAAGTCTTGGCGCCAGATCCGGAGCCGGCTGCGGACCCGCCCTCAGCATGTTCAGCAGATCAAGCTCCACCACCGCCAGAAGAATCTGACTGTAGGCGAAACCTGAAACGATATCGAAAAGTCGTTCCGCGTCCTTGCGCGCCGTCCGGCGGGTTAACGGAAACTTGCTTGCCCAGCTCTGGAATCCCGGGGATGCGACCCGGTCCATCAACCAGCCGTGCAAACCTCTTGGGAGCTTCTCGAGGGCATCGGGATGCTGATGATCCACCGCCGCCATTCCTGACTCACACCGTCTGGCGGGCAGAGGATGGGGTAGAGACCGGGGTCAGTCGCTCCGCCGTGCGACGCACGACTTCAGCCAGCTCGGCCTCGCCCTCGCAGGCGGGAATCGATGCAATCGCACCACCCAGGATGTCTTTCAAATGCCGAATCGCGCCCTTGACGCCATAGGCTGTGACCGCGCTTGGCCGCCCATGAACCTCGTCCTGACCTGCAGGCTTTCCAAGCGTCTCCTCATCATACAGAGCGTCGCGCAAATCGTCGGCGACCTGAAAGGCCTCACCAATACGTGCACCTAACTCGGTCCAGGGCTCGGGGTCAGCGCCAGCCGCAATCGCCCCCATGCGGGAGGCGGCGACGAACAACGCCCCGGTCTTCGCCCGGTGATAAGCGCCAAGGTCGACGTGATCTTCGCTTTCCCAGGCCTGCCCGGCACAGATTCCATTTGGCATTCCGGTCGACTGCGCGAGCGTCATCATCAGCGCCGCGCCGCGTTGACAGTCGAGCATGGATTGCCTGGCCAAGGTCTCAAACCCCATGATAATAAGGCTGTCACCGGCCAAGAGCGCGAGCGGTTCACTATAGGCCATATGCACGGTTGGCTTGCCGCGCCGGATATCTGCATCGTCGAAACATGGCATGTCGTCATGCACAAGACTTGCGCAATGTATCAGCTCGATCGCCGCCCCCGCGGCATCGGCCATTGCGGGCATGTCATCGCCACATGCTTTCGCGACAGACATGCAGATCTGTGGGCGGATGCGCGCACCACCGGGGAACACGGCATGTTCCAGTGCGGCGGCAAGTTTCGGAGGAGCGGCGCCAGCCTGCCCAGAGCGGATAGACCGCAAAATCGCTGCTTCGATACGGCGGGAAAAAGGCATGCTGTTCTCCTGATGTGTCTGATTTATCTGACACTCTATATGTAAATAAGTCTGGACACTATTGCCTTGTGTGTCAACAATCCAAGACATCGATGGTTAAAGGACCTCGGCAGATGACCGGCCAAGTACGGAAAGACACGCAGAGAATTGCCATTGTCGGTGCCGGCATCGGCGGGCTGTCGGCCGGTCTGCGTCTGGTTGCAGCCGGACAGGACGTGGTGATCCTTGAGCAGCACGGGCAGGTCGGCGGCAAAATGCGCACATTGCCGACAGCAGCGGGCCCGGTCGATGCTGGCCCGACAGTCATGACCATGCGGCCTGTCTTTGAGGACCTTTTCTCCGCCGCAGGAGAGAAGCTTTCGGATCACGTGACGCTCACACGGCAGCATATTCTTGCCCGCCATTGGTGGGCTGACGGCTCCAGCCTTGATCTTTTCTCGGACACACAGGAGAGCGCCAGAGCAATCGCGAAACTCTCCGGTGCGCAAGACAGCGCCGCTTTCATCGAGTTCACAAAACGGACCCGACAGCTATTTGAGGCGTTTGAGGCTCCAATGATGCGGACTGCAGAGCCCGATCAACTCGCTCTGGCCAAACAGATCCTGCGCCAACCTTCACTGCTGCCGGCAATGGCACCTCTTCAGTCGCTCGCCAAATCATTGGCGCGACAGTTCGAAGACCCGCGGCTGCGACAGCTCTTCGGGCGATATGCCACTTACGTTGGCGGATCGCCCTATATGTCACCAGCCCTTCTGGGGCTGATCTGGCAGGCCGAGGCCGCTGGCGTCTGGACCGTGTCCGGTGGGATGCACCAACTGGCAGACGCGATTGCCCGGCTCTTTCGGAAACTGGGCGGAGAGATCACGCTGGACGCATCGGTCCGACGGCTTGAGTTTCAGGGCGGTAGGATTACCGGTATTGCGCTTGAGGATGGCAGACGGGTGGCCGCCGACATGGTTGTCTTCAACGGAGATCCAAGGGCTCTGACCGAGGGGTTGATCGGCGACAAACTGACCACATCCGTTCCGAAATCCGCCATCGAGCCAAGATCGCTGTCCGCCTGTGTCTGGTCTTTCGCTGCCGAGGCGAGCGGCATGCCGCTCGTTCATCACAATGTCTTTTTCGGGGATACGCTAAATCGGGAATTTGATGATCTTGCCACGGGTGAGATGCCCAGCGATCCAACGCTTTATGTCTGCGCGCAGGATCGTGAAGACGACGCGCTTGCGCCGGATGGACCGGAGCGGTTCGAGATCATCATGAACGCTCCCCCGCGCCCTGAAAAAACGCCAGAAAAGGAGTTCGAGATATGTCACAGACGCACCTTCCGGAGGCTGGCGCAAATGTGATTGCAT
>JABDPP010000160.1 GCA_013042765.1 Litoreibacter sp. | reverse complement strand
GAAGCCGCCCATGTCCTCGATCTGGGCTGTGGACCCGGGAATTCCGCCGCGATGATCCGTGCGGCCGGTCACACCGTAGACGCGGTCGATGCCTCCTCGGAGATGGTCCGGCTTGCCAACGAGAAATACGCCATTAATGCACGTCGGGCGCTCTTCGACGAGATCGACGGAACCGATCTCTACGATGCGATCTGGGCCAACTTTTCCCTGCTCCATGCCCCCAAAGCCGCGTTCCCGGTGCATCTTGCAGCGTTGAAGACAGCGCTGAAGCCAGGTGGCCTCTTTCACATCGGGATGAAACTGGGCGCGGGCGAGGATCGTGACAGGATCGGACGGTTCTACGCCTACTATGGCGAGGAAGAATTGGCCGACATTCTCTGCCAAGCAGGCTTTCGCGATTTGCAGGTCGACACAGGTGAGGCAAAAGGGCTTGCCGGCAGCATGGACCCTTTCATCATCATCCGTGCCCATGGCTGAGCTGTTCGCCTATACAGACGGGGCCTGCTCCGGAAATCCGGGACCGGGCGGCTGGGGAGCATTGCTTATTGCCCGCGAGGGGGACAAGGTTCTCAAGGAACGTGAACTGAGCGGCGGCGCGGCCGAGACTACCAACAACCGTATGGAGCTCATGGCCGCTATATCAGCGCTTGAGACGCTTGAACGCCCCTCCCGCCTGACCGTCGTGACCGACAGCGCCTATGTCAAGGACGGGATTACTAAGTGGCTGCTTGGCTGGAAACGAAATGGCTGGAAAACGGCCTCAAAAAAACCGGTGAAAAACGAGGAGCTCTGGCGACGGCT
This sequence comes from Litoreibacter sp., assembly GCA_013042765.1. Classification (GTDB taxonomy): domain Bacteria; phylum Pseudomonadota; class Alphaproteobacteria; order Rhodobacterales; family Rhodobacteraceae; genus Litoreibacter. Next base: position 6,773 of record JABDPP010000160.1, on the reverse strand, counting down.
CGATGAGGCACAGGCACGCCACGAAGTGAGCTGGGAATGGATCAAGGGGCATGCCGGGCATCCCGAGAACGAACGTGCCGACGAGTTGGCGCGCATGGGCATGGCGCCTTATAAGGGCTAACTCAGCCGATCCGGCAGATCCAAGCCCCGCAACAATTCATCCGTTTGCATTGCGCGTTTGCCCTGACGTTGCGCGCGCGTAATCCGAATAGCGCCGTCACCGCAGGCAATTACGAGACCGTCCAGCACCTCTCCCGGCGCGCCGTTAAGATCAACCACTTCGCTTTGCAGGAACTTGATGCGTTCATCGCCGATCATCGCCCAGGCCCCCGGAAAGGGAGACAGCCCCCGGATCAGGCGATCGACCTGCGCGGCCGGCTGGCACCAGTCGACCCGCGCCTCGGCCTTATCGATCTTTTCGGCATAGGTTACACCCTGTTCAGACTGGGGCTCTGGGCTGAGGCTGTCCAGTTGCGCCAACGCCTCGATTATCAACCCGGCCCCCAATCCCGAAAGGCGGTCGTGCAGGCTTCCGGTCGTGTCATCCGACCGGATATCGATCGCCTTGCGCAACAGCACAGGACCCACGTCGAGCCCGGCTTCCATCTGCATGATGCAGACCCCGGTCTGCGCATCACCGGCCATGATCGCGCGATGGATCGGCGCCGCCCCGCGCCAGCGCGGCAACAGAGAGGCGTGAATGTTTAGACACCCATATCGAGGCGCGTCGAGAATGGTCTGCGGCAGGATCAGCCCGTAGGCGACCACTACCGCCACATCTGCTTTCAAACCCACGAAATCCGCCTGTTCCTGGGCCCCTTTTAGCGAAACCGGATGGCGAACGGGCAGTCCCAGCGCCTCCGCCCTGGCCTGAACTGGCGACGGCCTGTCCTTCTTGCCCCGCCCCGCCGGGCGCGGAGGTTGGCAATAAACGCAGACGACCTCGTGCCCAGCGGCCATCAAGGCATCAAGCACCGGCACCGAGAAATCCGGCGTCCCCATGAAGATCACTCTCATCGCGAGAGCTTCCTTGCTTTTTTCAGCAACATCTCGCGCTTGGTCCGGCTCAGATGGTCAAAAAACATCTTGCCATTCAGGTGATCAATCTGGTGCTGCACACTAGTGGCCCAAAGCCCCACGAAGTCGCGCCGCTCTACCGTGCCTTCCTCGTTGAGATAACGAACCGTGACAGCGCGTGGTCGCGAGATAACGGCAGAAACCCCCTCGAGGTTCGGACTCGCCTCTTCGTGATCGCGCATCTGAGCACTGGAGTGCAGGATTTCCGGGTTAGCCATTCGGACCGCCTTGCCGCGCTCCTGCGAAGCATCGACAACGGCCAGCCGCAACATGACGCCGATCTGCGGTGCAGCCAGCCCCACGCCAGGCATGGCATCCATCGCCTCGATCATCTCGGCCCAGACCGTTTTTGTCTCTTCGGTGACCTCTGCCACCGGGTCGGCGGGTGTTTTCAGTCGCTTATCGGGCCATTGCACGAATGAGCGCATCATGCCGCCACCTCGTAGTCGAGAATGAGTTTGCCATTCAGGTGATCATTTTCATGGCAAATGCAGGCGGCGGCGAACCCATCAAAACGGTCGTGTTTTTCCGTTCCGTTGAGATCCGTCCAAACCACATCGACCCAGGACGGCCGGGCGATGTCCAGGGACTGGTCGGAAATCGACAGGCACGCTTCCGCGTTGGTTTGCTGCTCCGGCGCGGTCGCTATGATCTGCGGATTAACGAACACGATGGGGGTGGCTGCACCCTCTTTCCACGTTGTGTCGATGACAAAGAGCCGGATCAACTCGCCAACCTGAGGAGCCGCCAAGCCACGGCCGGGTGCGTCATACATGGTCTCAAGCATATCGGAGGCCAAAGCCTTGATCTCATCGGAAATCTCCGGAACCCGATCACATATCCGGCGCAGCAACGGATCCGGATGCTGGAGGATCGGCCTGATCACGCCCGCGCCATCTCGCGCTTGAGCTTAACCATCTTACGGGTGATCAGCTGCCGTTTCAGGGGTTTGAGATAATCGATAAAGAGCTTTCCATCCAGATGATCGATCTCGTGCTGAACGCAGGTCGCCCAGAGCCCGTCGAAATCTTCCTGCTGCTCGTTCCCGTCGCGGTCAATCCAACGCACACTCACTTCGGCAGGGCGCTCGACCTCGGCATATTGCTCGGGGATCGACAGGCAGCCTTCCTCGTAAACGTTGCACTCCTCGGACGACGCGACGACTTCGGGATTGAACATCACCAACGGTCGTGGCTCCTCCCCTTCCTTTTTCACGCAATCGAGGACGATCAGCCGCTTGCCCACCGCAATCTGGGGCGCTGCGAGCCCAATGCCCGGCGCGTCATACATTGTCTCGAGCATATTGTCGGCGAGAGTGCGCAACTCGTCGCTGATATCGGCAACGGGTGCAGCGACCTTCTTAAGGCGCGGATCGGGGTGAATGAGGATCGGCAATTTCATGCAACGGGAGATAACTATTCACGCGCATTATCGCAACCCGGGCCCGTTTGCCCTTGATACTCCGCCCATTCGGAGCGAAATCTGCAGCTGTAATAAGGAGGCCCTCATGGATTTCGACACCATCATCGATCGTCGCGCAACAAATTGCGACAAGTGGGACAACATGGAGCGGAACTATGGCGTCTCCCCGGAAGACGGGCTTGCCATGTGGGTGGCCGATACCGACTTTGCCGCGCCGAAATGCATCCAAGACGCCCTGCGCAGGGAACTCGACAGGGGCGTGTTCGGCTACTACGGCGATCCTGCGGAATACAATGCCGCAATCCAGTGGTGGATGGGAAACCGCCATGGCTGGAAAATCGACCCAAGCTGGATCTTCACCGTCACTGGTTTGGGCAATGGCATCGGCATGTGCCTCGACACCTACACAAAGCCCGGCGATGGCGTGGTTCTGCTCACCCCGATCTATCACACCTTCGCGCGTCTGATCCGTGCCTCGGGTCGCGAGCTGGTCGAGATGCCGTTGGTTAATGAAAACGGCCGCTACGAGCTGGATATCGACAGCTATGACGCCGCGATGACCGGGGACGAACGGCTGATGTTCCTGTGTTCGCCACATAATCCGGGCGGACGGGTCTGGAGCAAGCCCGAGCTTCAGGCGATCGCAGCCTTTGCCAAGCGCCACGATCTGATCCTTGTGTCTGACGAGATCCACCATGATCTCGTTTACCCCGGCATGACCCACATCCCGATGAGCCAGATCGACGGGATTACCGACCGGCTGATCATGATGACGGCAGCCTCCAAGACCTTCAACATCGCGGGTCTGCACGCCGGCAATGTCATCATTGAAGACCCGGACTTGCGGGCACGGTTCAAGGCGCGCATGTACGCGCTCAATATCGGCGCGCCTTCGCTCGGGCTCTACATGGTGACGGCCGCCTATTCACCCGAAGGCGGCGCCTGGGTTGATGATCTGGTGAACTACCTCGACGGAAACCGGACGCTCTTTGATGAAGGGGTCAATGCAATCCCGGGCGTGAGTTCGATGCCCCTGGAAGCCACGTTCCTGTCATGGGTTGATTTCTCCGGCACAGGCATGGACAGCGCCGAGTTCACAAGACGCGTCAACAAGGACGCCAAGATCGCCGCCAACCTCGGACCAAGTTTTGGCACCGGGGGCGAAGACTTCCTGCGGTTCAATTTGGGACTGCCGCGCGCCCGGATCGCCGAGGCCGTCGACCGGCTTCAGAAGGCGTTTTCCGATCTCCAGTAGATCAACGCGCGGCGGCATCGGGCCTTGATGCTCGCGTTCAGTCGCTGGCGAGGTCCTCGAGCATTTCCTCGCGCATCAGGAATTTCTGAGGCTTTCCGGTCACCGTCATGGGTAGTTCGGACTTGAACCGGACATGTGCTGGTATCTTGAAATGCGCGATCCTGTCACGGCAGAAGCCGCGCACATCCTCCGCCGTCAGCCCTGCGCCTTCCGTCTCGATGATCCAGGCACAGACGATCTCTCCATAGGTGCCGTCGGGAATTCCGAAAACCTGAGCTTGAGCGATTTTGGGGTGGGTATAGAGGAACTCTTCGATCTCCCGGGGATAGATGTTCTCGCCGCCACGGCAGATCATATCCTTCACCCGTCCAGTGATTTCGCAGTAGCCTTCGGCATCGATCGTGGCCAGATCGCCGGTATGCATCCAGCCCTGCGCATCTATGCTCTCGGCGGTCTTGTCCGGGTCATTCCAGTATTCCCGCATGACAGAATAGCCGCGCGTGAGCAGCTCACCCTGCTGGCCTGCTGGCACGGTCTCACCACCTTCACCGATGATCTTGCATTCAACATGTGGATGGATGCGGCCAACCGTGCTGACGCGCTTGTCGAACGGATCTTCGACATTGGTCTGGAATGAGACGGGAGAGGTCTCCGTCATGCCATAAGCGATCGTGATCTGAGACAGGTGCATCCGTGAGACGACCTGTTTCATCACCTCCGCTGGACAGGGCGCGCCGGCCATGATGCCGGTGCGCAAATGGCTGGTGTCGTAGCTGTCAAAACTCTCAAGCGCCAGTTGCGTCACGAACATCGTCGGCACGCCGTAAATCGCCGTGCAGTGCTCATTGCTGACCGCCTCCATGGTGTCTACCGGGTCAAACCCCTCGCCCGGGACAATCATCGCTGCCCCTTTACTGACGCATCCCAAAGTGCCCATCACCATGCCGAAGCAATGGTAAAAGGGAACTGGAATACAAAGCCTGTCACGGCTGGAGAACTCCAGCGTTTCAGTCACGAAATGGGCGTTGTTCACGATGTTTCTGTGGGTCAGACACGCACCTTTCGGACTGCCAGTCGTGCCACTGGTGAACTGGATATTGATCGGGTCCTTCTGATCCAGTCCTTGGCAGATTTGATCCAACAGATCCGTGGAAATCGCGTCTCCGGCAGCGCAAACCTGAGCGAACCCCATCATTCCCGGCGGGGTCACGTCGCCCATGGCGATGATGGCGCGCAGATCCGGCAATCGCGCGGCGTGGAGATCTCCGGGAGCCGCCGTTTTCAGTTCCGGGGCAAGCTCTTGCAGCATCGCGATGTAGTTGGATGACTTGAATGCTGGCGCCGTGACCAAAGCCTTACAGCCGACCTTGTTGAGTGCGTACTCAAGTTCGAAAATCCGGTAGGCCGGGTTGATACAAACCAGAACCGCCCCGATCCGTGCCGTTGCGAACTGGGTCAGCAGCCACTCGAAGCGGTTCGGAGACCAGATCCCGACCCGGTCACCCTTGCGCACTCCGATCTCATGCATCCCCCCCGCGAGCCGATCCACTTCACACGATAGGTCCGCATAGCTCCAACGGATCCCTTGGGCCGGGAACACCGCCGCCTCACGGTCCGAAAACTTGGTTGCAGCCTTCCGGAGAAGTTCCGGGATCGTCTCATCGCGCAGCGGAGAGCGCGTTTCCCCGACCACATGTGACAATCCATCAATCGGTATACGTGAAGACATCCTAAGACCTCAATCGTGCCGCCGGAGAATGCTCACACAGCCCTTGTGCGTTGTCTATCCATCCAACTGACCACGGCGGCGAGTTCATCAGGAGAGCCTGCCGCACGACCGCATCGGCCGCAGTGGTACGATTTGGATGCTATAGCGGCACGTGCAGCACGGTTCCGCCATTTGCAGCGAGAAGCCGGGTAAACTCGCGAATGTGAACACCATACTCCACGATCGGACGTGCGGAGACCGGGGTAAACGCTTCCTCGAGGATTTCGGGGAACAGATCTGCGATCTCATCATGGGCTTCACGCGAGATCGAGCGCAACGCCTGGGGCGCGCATAACAGGCTTTCGGTCGGCGCACCCTCGCTCGTAACAATCTCGTGCGGGTCAAACATCAGATGGAAATACAGGATCTCGGTCAGGCCGTTCTCGAAATCGATACCGGGGAGATCGACCGGCTTGATCGCTGCGATCAGTACCTGTCGGTTCCCGAAAAACCGCTCCGAGACGCGGGAGTTCACCAACACTCGATGCTGCGGAGAGACGCGCAAATCGGCGGTTGGAAGCCCCTGTCCCAAGGCGCCGGCCCGGATCCGGATCGGGCGCAGCCTCGCATTGGTTCTGAGCTGCGCGGCATCCAGCCGTCGCGATCCGATCCAGCGGATCGGCTGCACACTGTTATCAAGCGTACAAACCAAGTCTCCTGCGCGCAGATCCTCCACTACAACGGGGCCACGATCGGTCTCGATCCGTGTTTCACGAACAAAACACGGCACCCCGGCAATCGTGATGGTCACAACCTGGGTATCTGTCCCGCCGTCCTCGTCCTCGACCAGAACCGTGAACGTATCATCGAGCATCTCTCCGGCGTCGAGCGCCTTCACAACCGGATTGGTATCGGTGAGGTCGTAGCTCCATATGCCAGTGACAGGGTCAATCGTGGCAACACCGTATGTGGCCCCAACGGAAACGGACCAAACATCGTCGTTGTTGCCCGAAAAGAAGCCTGTATCGTCGAGGTCTCCTGTGACGATATCGCCCGTCCCTTCGGTCACCGCTCCGGTTGTATCGCCAGTGATTTCTGGTGCGCCCATGGCTCACCCCTCTCTCAACAAACGGTCGAACTGCCCGGTGCCGTATGATTTGACCGACACCTCCGTTTGCCCCTTAGGTCGCGGCCACTCGACAATCCGGTAGCGTGTTCCCTTCTTGTTGTGCCAAAGGGTTCTGACGCAAGTCTCATCGGGATTGCGGGTCAGCATCGGGACGATCTGATCGATATGACCGAACGGCGCCA
>JABDPP010000158.1 GCA_013042765.1 Litoreibacter sp. | reverse complement strand
CGGCGCGGTTTACATCCTGTGCGGTGGCTTCGGGCACCGTGGCCCAGACCTTGCCCGTGGCCGGATCGATACTGTCAAACCGGCCGCCGTCAGAGGCGCCGGTCCACTGGCCATCGATCAGCATCTCGAGCGCGCGAATTTCTGTCATGGGGGCCTCTTATTCGCAAGGGATGTGTTGGGGCACGACGCTGTGATAGGCGCCGTTGAGATAGGTCAGCGGGCGTTCGACCCCGCCGTAGAGCGCGTGGACATGGCCCACGAATATGCGGTGGCTGCCTGAATGCATCTCCTGCACGGTCCGGCAGGAGAGGACCGTGGCGCCGGCGATCGCGGGGGCTGCCCCGCCCTCGCATTCGATGCCGTCGAAGCGGTCGATGATCGCGCCGTCATGGGCACCGGCGAAGCGCTCGGCGATGTCGGTCGCGCCTTGCGGCAGCACGTTGACGTTGAAGATGCCATTCGCGGCCACGAGGCCCGCAATGCGCGATCCGGCATTCAGGCAGATCAGCGCCGTGGGCGGATCTGCTGAGACCGAGCAGAAAGCGCTGACGGTCGCCCCGTGCCGGCCCGCCGGCCCGTCGGTGGTGACCACGGTGACGCTGCTGGCCACGCTGCGCATCGCGGAAATGAACGCGCTGCGGTTGATCAGATCGGAATTGATGGCCTGTGTCATGGAACAGTTCCTCCTGCGCGACAGGCTAGCCAAAAATGTAGCTTCCTAAAATCAAATAATAATGCATAGAATATTCGATATTCTCGAATTTATGAGCCCGCCATGAACCTGTCCGCCCTGCAGACCTTCCTGACGATCCTTGAGACCGGCAGCCTCGTGCGCGCCTCCGAACGGCTGAACGTGACCCAGTCCACTGTGACCGCGCGGCTCAAAGCGCTGGAGGAGGAGCTGGGCCAGACCCTCATGAACCGCCAGAAATCCGGCGTGACGCTCACCGCCTCGGGCCAGCGGCTGAAGCGGTATGCCGAGACGATGACCGAGCTGTGGCAACAGGCGCGTCAGGAGACCGCCCTGCCCCATTCCGTGAGCGCGGTGTGCAATATCGGCTGTCATCCCGACCTGTGGCCGGGCCTGGGCAAGGAGCTTTTCGACGCGATCCGCGAGAGCCAGCCCGCGGTGGCCCTGTCGGTCTGGCAGGGTGGCCAGTCGGATCTGGGCGACTGGCTGAACTCGGGCCTGACGGATATCTCGCTGACCTACTGGCCCACGCTGCAGGGCAACCAGACCCTGCACAGACTGCCGGTGGAGCGGCTGATCCTGGTCTCCACAGACCCTGCAGCCCCGGTCCGCTTCGATCCCGGTTATGTCTTTGTCGAGGCCGGCGAGGCCTTCGGGCGCGCTCATGCGGTGGCCTATTCGGATGCGGACACCGCCAAGCTGAGCTTCGGCTCAGCGGTGCTGGGCCGCGACCATATTCTCGAGCATGGCGGATCGGCCTATCTGCCTGAACGACTTTCCGCTCCGCTGATCGCCGAGGGGCGGCTTCACATGGTCAAAGGCGCGCCGGAGTTCGAGCGTCCCGCCCATCTGGTGACCAACGACGCCGCGGCGCGCGACTGGCCGTGGCTGGACGCGGTGCTGCATGCAATCACCACTGTGCAATGAGGCGTTCGCGAAGTCATTGACCTCAAAGGGCATTCGATGGCTTTCTGTGCAGGAAGATTTACGGAGAAGGCCGTCTTGAGCACATCGGATCGCAGAGATTTCGTTCGCAACGCCGCACGCTACCTGCAAAAGCATCAACAGCGGAGCGGTAAATTCATCTACCGTGCCCGTCCGGACAAGAAAAAGGTGCGGCGCGATTACAATGTCTTGCGCCACGCGGGCACCCTATATGCGCTGTGTCAGGCAAATGAGATTATCGACGACGACCTCGGCGACACGATCGACCGCGGGCTGGAATTTCTCTGGCGCTGGTATCTCGTGCCCATTCCCGCCGAAGACATGCAATATGCGATTGCCGCCGCCCGTCCGGGCAAGAGCAGTTATGATATCACCAAGATCGGCTCGATGGGACTGGCGGTCATCGCGGCATCCTCCCTGAGCCGGGATCTGACGCCATTTGAACGCGATGCCTGTGCAGGCCTTGTGCGCTACGCCCGCAGCTTGATCCGCCCCGACGGCTCGATGATCAGCAAGCTCAACTACCGCACCGGCGAGGTCAGTGATTTCGTCTCGCTCTACTATCCTGGCGAGGTTTCCCTGGGCATGTTGCTTTACGGTGTTCGTTTCGGGGACCAAGAGGCAACCGACACGGCAGTCAGGATCATCGAACACCTCGCCGACATCCGGAAGGACGATTATAGGGTGCCGGCTGACCACTGGGCCCTGCTGGCAACGTCCAAGGCGTTCGAACTGGCCCGCTCCGGAAAACTCGAACTTTCGGAGGACTTGACCGAGCGGCTCTATTTCCATGCAACCCAGGTGATCGGGGAGCTGCTGCGCACCGCCGAGGCGGCTCAGACCGATATCGGTTCACTGGTAAGCGACGGGCATTGCTGCGCGATCGGAACCCGGCTTGAAGGTATGACAGCGATGCAACCCTGGCTCAAGGAGCGCGGCTACGCGCATATCGAGCAGCTTGATTTCTTCATCGAAATGGGGATCGCCTACGTGATCGAAGCACAATACCGGAAGGGTGACCTGAAGGGCGGTGTGCCCTGGGTCTCCCCTCACCATCCGCATTACAGCCCCGACGATCAGTCCCCCGAGGTGCGGATCGACACGGTCCAACACAACATCAGCGCGGTTCTGGGCGGGATGGCGCTCGAGGCGGCAGAAGACTGACAGGTTGGCGGCGAATTTCTTAGGCCGTCGAGCTATGAAGGGAATACTATGAAGAGCGTGATCTGGATTTCGACGCCCCCGCGAACGGGGTCTATGTGGACTTTTAACGTTACCAGAGAACTGAAGCGACGCGCGGGGCGAGACGTCGAGCCCAAAGAGGTGCCTCAAACCGATGGGGAGATGTTTAAACTCGCCGTGAAGAGTGGTTTCGAAAACACGTGTGAGAACCGTGCATGGGTCCTGAAGGTTCACAAGGCCCTGAAAACCGGCCTACCCAACTCAAAGGTAATCACCGCTCACAGAGATCCACGCGACGCGACAGTGTCGTTTATGAATTTTATGAACGTCGGCTTCGATCGCGCCAAATCGCAGGCGATCAATTTCATGAAATACACAGAGCTCTATGAAAACTACGACGACGACTATCTGCTAATGCTAAAATATGCGGATATCGAGAACAGTCCCCAAGAGGTGATCCAGAAGATTGCCTCATTCATTGAGGAAGACTGTAGCGATGAACTGGCTGCCGCGATCGCCGATGAATTCTCCCGGTCGAAAGTTCAGGCTTTGACCAGAAAAACTGACGAAACTCTGGGTGCTAAGCTGAGAGATGGCAGCGAGCCGAAGCCTGAGGAGATCGTTCGGTTCTCGGACACGAACTACCGTTCTTTTGATGTGAAGACAGGATTTCAGACTGATCATGTCTCGGGCCGAAAAACAGGGGACTGGAGAACCATTCTGACCAAGGCACAACAGGAAGAGCTGATGCCCATAATTCATGACTGGCTAATACGCTACGGCTACGAAGTGTAGTGTTTGGAGCGGACGCTAGAAACAGCAATTGATCGAACCTGAAAACGGAGTGCGATCGACACTTCTGCGCGCGCCTCTGGCAACTGATTTCCACGAGCGCCCGCTCAGAGCCCCTCGACCAGGATGAGGTCGGTTTCGGAGATCTTCTCGCGCACTTCACGCGCCTCGCTATAGGCGTCGGACTCGTAGAAAGCGCGGGCCGCGTCGATGCTTTCGAACTCGATGACAATGGCGAGACCCTGCGCTGCGCCTTCCCGGTGGTCGGGCGCCGGGTTGCGGACCAGAACCTTGCCGTTATGCGCCTTTATCGCCGCGCCCGAGAGCTTCTTGAACTCCTCAAAGGCGTCCTTGTCCTGCACGCGTATATGCGCAATGAGATACCCTTTTGACATTGTGCGATCCTCCCTGGCGTCTGATTTCGGGTCTTCTTGCGCACAGATGGTGCGGAGTCGGAACAGGTCTGTCCAGTGCCTTGGCGCGAGGTCGGCGGCCCTCAGATCGCGAGATCGACGAGCAACTGGTCCTTCTGGTAATCGCTCTTGTCGCTGGCATGGGTCACCCGACCCCGATTCATCAGCACAAACGTATCGGCGAAGGTGTAGGCGAAATCGGCGTTCTGTTCGACCAGCACGATCGCCATGTTGCCCGCATCGCGCAGGTGGCGGATGGCCTCTCCGATCTGCTGGATGATGTTGGGCTGGATGCCCTCGGTGGGCTCATCAAGCAGCAGGATTTTCGGCCGGGTGATCAGCGCCCGGGCGATGGCCAGTTGCTGCTGCTGACCGCCTGACAGATCGCCGCCGCGCCGCGATTGCATGTCGCGCAGGACCGGAAACAGATCGAAGACGGCATCGGGAATTTTGTGCTCGGCACGCGGCAAGCAGGCGAATCCCGTCTCGAGGTTTTCGAGCACGGTCATCATCGGGAAGACCTCACGGCCCTGCGGCACATAGGCGACGCCGGCCAGCGCGGCCTGAAAGGCGGATTGGTAGCGGGCTTTTTCCCCGTCGATCAGGATCTCGCCGCCGGAATAGCCATGGCGCCCGGCGATGGCCTTCAGAAGGCTGGTCTTGCCAACGCCGTTGGTGCCCATCACCGCCGTGATTGCCCCCGCCTGCGCCGTGAACGATACGTCGTAGAGGATTTGGCTTTGTCCGTAATGGAGCGACAGATCCCGGACCTCAAGCATGCGACCGCCCCAGATAGACATCGATCACGGTCTGGTTGGAGGTGACATGATCAAGGCTGCCCTCGGCCAGCACCGATCCCTCGTGCAGCACGGTGACCTTGCAGTCGAGGCGGCGCACGAACTCCATGTCATGCTCGACAACCACGACCGCACGGGTCTTGGCAGCGCGTTTGAGGATATCGGTGGTTTTTTCCCGTTCCTCGACGGTCATCCCGGCGGCGGGCTCGTCGACCAGCAGCAGGCGCGGATCCTGCGCCAGCAGCATGCCGATCTCCAGCCATTGCTTCTGGCCGTGGCTCAGCTCGCCCGCGATCCGCCTGAGGCTGTCGGTCAACCCGATCTCTTCGGCGATCTTTTCGATACGCGCACCGTTTTCCTGCGTTCTTTTGTGCATCAGTACGGCAAAGGGACCGCGCGGGTTTTTCAGCGCCATTGCCAGGTTCTGGCGCACGCTCTGGCCCTCGAACACGGTGGGTTCTGT
>JABDPP010000191.1 GCA_013042765.1 Litoreibacter sp. | reverse complement strand
GCGCCACGGCGACGAAATCATGGCCGTCCCGAACATCGGCGAGCGCGACAAAGAGATCGCCGGGCGACAAGGTTCGGCTGTCGATCGAAACACCCGTCGCCACCCAGTCGCAGGTGGATTTCCCGCCCGTTGCCAGAGCGGCTTCCTCGGAGGTCCACAAGCTCATGACAGGCGACCTTCCAACGCGGCCACCGCGACGCTGGCCTGTTCCACGTCGTCGAAGGGCAGCACGTCATCACCAACGATCTGCCCGGTCTCATGGCCCTTGCCGGCAATCAGCAGCGTATCCCCCGGCCCGAGCGCATCGACGCCGCGCAGGATCGCCTCTGCCCGGTCCGGCACTTCGGTCGCGCCCGGAATGGCCTGCATGATCATCTCGCGGATCGCCGCGGGATCCTCGCTACGCGGATTGTCGTCCGTGACAAAGGCCAGATCGGCGAAATCGCGGGCGGCTGCTCCCATCAAAGGGCGTTTGCCCTGATCGCGATCCCCGCCTGCCCCGAAAATTACGATCAACCGCCCCATCACATGGGGCCGGATCGCCTTGAGCGCGGTTTCAAGCGCGGCGGGCGTATGCGCATAATCGACGAAAATCGCCGCACCGTTCTCGCGCTCAGCCGCTTTCTGCATGCGACCGCGAACAGTGCGCAGCATTGGAAGAGTTTCGAACACCTCAGAAGGTTTTGAACCCGTCCCGATCGCCAGGCCGGCCGCTACAAGAACGTTGGAGGCCTGAAAGCCCCCGATCAGATCAAGGCGCAACTGATGAACCTGCCCCTCGTAAGCAAACCGCAACTCCTGACCCGTGGAATCGAACCGCTGGTTGAGCAGTTGCAGTTCCACACCCTCGGCCTGTCCTATCCGAAGCAGGCGATGCCCGCGGCGGCGCGCAATCGCTTCCATATCCCGACCTCGGGGATCATCCATGTTGATCACAGCCACCCCATCCGGGGCCAACACCCGCGAGAACAACCCCGTCTTGGCGTTGAAATACGCCTCAAAACTGTCGTGATAGTCGAGGTGATCCTGCGTGAAATTCGTGAATGCGGCCGCCATCAGGTGCACGCCATCGAGACGGCGCTGCTCCAGACCGTGGGAAGAGGCTTCCATTGCCGCATGGGTCACACCCGCTGCGGCCATCTCCGACAGGAGCCGATGCAGCGTGATGGGCTCCGGCGTCGTATGGCTCATCGGTGCGCTGTAAGCGCCTTCAACTCCGGTTGTCCCAAGGTTGGCGGCTTGCAGGCCAAGCTCGACCCAGATTTGGCGCGTGAAATTCGCCACGGAGGTTTTGCCATTGGTTCCGGTTACGGCCGCCATGGTTCCGGGTTGTGCGCCGAACCAGAGCGCGCTGGCATAAGCCAGAGCCTGCCGCGGGTCTTCGGTGACCACGACGGCAACGTTAGCACTCTCCAGATCATCCTCGGCAAGACTTGCGCCGCGTGGATCTGTGAGAATGGCGCCGGCATCCATTCGCAACGCATATTTGATGAATTCAGCGCCGTGAAAACTGGTTCCGGGCAAGGCGGCGAACAGAAAACCGGGCTTGACCGTGCGGCTGTCCACGCTCAGCCCCGTGACCTCTGCCTCGCGACCGTCGCGCGCCGTCAGACCGAGCGCGTTCAGGCTCGCCGTTTTCCCAATTTTGGCGCCATTTCCGGATCCCATGTTGCCCCCTGCTCTTCCCCGCCTCGATAGCAGGGATTCAGAACTTGGTCCGTGTTACCCCAGTTCCCGCAGCGTGTTCAATCTCTGGCCTGACGCCTAGAAGCGGCGCCATGCGGCGGATCATTTCGGCCGCCACGGGAACGGCGGTCCAGCCGGCTGTACGTCGCGCCTCGCGTCCCGAGGTTTCCACCGGTTCGTCCAGCGTAACCACCAGAACATACTTGGGATCATTGATCGGGAATGCGGACGCGAAGGTCGCAATGACCTTGTCGTCGTAATAACCGCCACTGGGCTTGGGCTTGTCGGCCGTGCCGGTTTTTCCACCCACGGCGTAGCCATCAACGGCCGCAAAACTCGCGGTCCCGCGCGCCACCACATCACGCAGGAGCGTCCGGACCTGCGCCGAGGTGCGCTCGGAGATCACGCGGGGACCAACCCGCGATGTCGTGGACTTCAGCAGAGTTGGCGTGACACCTGTGCCGCCATTGACCATCGACGCATAGCCGGCCGCAAGATGCAGCGGGCTCGCAGCCATTCCATGACCGTAACTGATTGTCATTGTCGAGATTTCAGACCACTTCGGTGGCAAAAGCGGTTTTGCGCCGGGTGCTTCCACCAGTTCGACCGGCGTCGGGTCGAAGAAACCAAGGGATTTGAGGAAGTCCTGCTGGCGCGGGGCCCCGATGCTCATCGCCATGCGCGCGGTTCCGATATTCGATGACTGGACGATGACGTCCGTCACGCTGAGCTTTGGCCCGTAGTCATGGAAGTCGCGGATCCTGAATTTGCCCCACCGCATGGGGCCTTTCGTGTCGAGCATGGTTGAAGGATTAACCAGACCCAACTCAAGGGCCTGCGCCGCGGCAAAAATCTTGAACGTCGATCCGAGTTCATAAACGCCCTGAACCGCCCTGTTGAAGAGCGGGCTGTCGGAGGGATCGCCCGCGGTCACCAGCGCGGGCCGCGTGTTCGGGTCGAAATCGGGCAGCGACAGCATGGTGATGATCTCTCCCGTATCCACTTCCATCAAAACCGCCGTCGCGCCCTTGGCATTCATCAATCGCATGCCGCCGTGAAGCACGCGGCGGGCCACTGACTGGATCGTCATGTCGATGCTCAGTTGCAGCGGCGCACCTTCCATGGCCGGGTCGCGCAGGTAATCGTCGAAGGACTTCTCGATACCGGCCGTGCCCACGACCTCTGCCGAGTGCACGCCTTCACGCCCGAAACTGGCACCACCGAGAATATGCGCCGCCAGCCTGCCATTGGGATAAAGTCGCATCTCGCGGGGGCCAAAGAGCAGACCCGGCTCGCCAATATCATGCACGGCCTGCTGTTGTTCCGGACTAAGTTTTTTCTTGATCCACAAGAACTTACGCTTGCTGGTGAAATCCTTCTTCAGGCTTTCCACATCGAGGTCCGGAAACAGCGCTGCAAGCTCAGTGGCTGCCCGTTCGGGATCAATCATCAGATGCGGCTGGGCATAGAGCGAATTGGTGATCAGGTTGGTGGCCAAAACCTTGCCGTTGCGGTCGATGATATTGGCGCGTTGCGCCGCGATCCGAGTACCCGAGGCCGCGCTGCGCGGTTCAACCACCTCTGTCGAGGCCAGAACGGTCATTCGAACGCCAACCAGCGAAAACCCGACGATGAACAGTAAGCCCAGAAAGAGGAGACGACTCTGCGCCCGGTGACGCATCCGGTCGCGCATTTCTTCGTGCCGGATCTGGATGTTCTCACGTTCTATCGTATCGGGGTTCTCCCCGTTTGAACGGGCCTGCAATATGCGGGCGAGCGGGCGCAGCGGTTTCCGGATCACGGGCGCGCCTCCGCGGCCTGGCGCGCGACATCGGCCTGCTCGATGATCTGACTGAGAAGCAACTCGCCTATCAGATCTTCAGACTGGTCCGGTGCGACCTTTGGATAGGCGACAAATTCGACCTCTCCGAAGTGATGGGCGGAGATCGGCAGCAATTGCAGAGTTTCAAAATTCAGGTCCGCAAGATCACGCAGCCTTTCCGGGCGGTTGAGGTAGGCCCATTCCGCCTCAAGCACACTCAATGTTTCGCGGGCCTCTCCGATCTCACGCTGCAGACGCGCCGCGTCGCGCAAGGCATCCTGTGTCTTGTAGTTCTCATAATAGGCCCAGTAGGCCAGCCCCATCACAATCAGGGCCGAAGTCGCGTATAGCAGTCCACGCATCATAGCAGGTCCTTCCCGATCATTTTTTCCGTCAGTTTTGGTAGTCCGAGCCCGCTGCGCTCCGCAGGCCATGCTGGCGCATCGGTGCGCAATGCAACGCGCAGTTTGGCGGATCTGGAGCGCGGATTGCGCGACAGCTCATCCTTGTCAGCGACGATCGCTTTGCGGGTTCTCAATTCAAAGGTTGGCGCAACGGTGTCCTGCACCGGCGCATAGCGGCTGCCACCACCGGCGCGCCCTGCCCGCGCCTGGAGAAACTTCTTGACCACGCGGTCTTCCAGCGAATGAAAGGTCACGACGGCCAGATATCCACCCGGCTTCAAAGCGCGCTCTGCAGCCTCTAACCCACTGATAAGTTGTCCAAACTCATCGTTCACGGCAATCCTGATCGCCTGGAAGCTGCGTGTTGCGGGATGACTTTGCCCGGGCTTGGAGCGCGGCAGACAGGCCTCGATCACCTCGGCCAGCTGGCCTGTGGTCTCCAGCGGGCGCGCCGCCATGATGGCCCGGGCGATCCGGCGCGACGCTCGTTCTTCACCATATTGAAAGAGGATATCGGCCAGCAACGCTTCGTCCGCCTGATTGACGACATCCGCGGCTGACGGCCCCTTCTGTGCCATGCGCATATCCAGCGGGCCATCGCGCAGGAAGGAAAAGCCTCGCTCAGCCTGATCAAGCTGCATCGAGGACACCCCGAGGTCCAGCACAACGCCGTCCAGAGGCAAGAAATCCTGCGCCAGTTCATCAAGGTCAGCAAACTCGCCTTCGATCAGTGTCAACCGGTCGCCATAGCCAACCGCCCAGTCCTGCGCCATCTCGAAGACCATCGGGTCTCGGTCGACCCCGATCACCCGATCGGCGCCGGCTTCCAGAAAGGCGCGGCTGTATCCGCCAGCCCCGAATGTTCCGTCAAGCCAGACCCCACTACAGTCTACATTTTCCAGAATGGCGTCGATCAGGACCGGCAGATGCGGTGCCCCTTCAGTCCGGTCACACGCAGCTGCAGACATCGGCTAGCCCTCTTGTGATGGCATTGCCATCTCCAACAGCGTGAGCGGATCGAAATCCTCCCCCTTCTCGGAGAGCCAACTTTCGATATCCTCATTGCGCGCGTCATGCGCGTCCGTCGACCAGATCTGGAACGTGTCACCCGTTGCCTTGAAATAGGCTTCGTTGGTTATGCCAACCTTGTCGCGCAGCTTCTGCGGCAGCACCAGCCGTCCCGTATCATCCGTCTGAGTTGGCAAAGATTGGCTGTTGAAAATATGCTCCATAACCCGGCGCTCCTTCGAGCCGCGGGGGAGCCGCGCAATCTGCTCGTCCACTTCCTGAATTGCCTTTTGGGTATAGGCTTCGAGGTATTTCTGAGACGCACCGCCGTACACAATCACGAGATTGGGCGTCAGGCCATCGGTCCAGTCGGGATCACCAGCCTCCAGAACACGACGAAACAGAGCCGGGATCGACACCCTGCCCTTGCTATCCACCTTGTGGACGCTTTCGCCTCTGAACCTTTGCGCCACTTCGTGTCCCTCGTTTCGTGACCCTTCTGCCGCCTCGGGCAGCTCGCCTGCCCGAAAATGAAACGGCGGATTGAGCTGCTGCCACTGCCCAATCCGCCGCTCTTTTTCCCCTAAGGGAGTGGTCAATCCGCGCCACCTGGGGGGATGTCTGCTCGCGCAGGATCGACCGTCGTTAGATGAAATCGGGTGCCTGTATGAAACCTTTTGGTCGCCAGTGGGGTTCTTTAAGTGCCCCGTTTTGTGAGCCCGTCCTCATCTGCAAATCACTCTACACGGGTTACTATGGAAATCAATACCACTTTATGGGTAACTACTGGATTTTTAGAGAAATGTGCAACAGATCTAAACCTCTGATCATAAATGAATGCCACCAGTTGTTATACATTACGAATGGAGCACAATATCTTGTGTTCTTTGGCAATGAACTATGTTCCCATAAATTCCCGCAGAAAATTTCGATTTACCCTATTGATCCCTGATTGGAGCCGGAAAAAGGGATCAGAATCACGAGAACCTGCAGGGAAACTGATTCGATAGGTCCGGATCGGGCCCTTATCTTGACCCGAGGCTAGACATGCAAATGCTGCATAGCGGCATTGTAAGTCTGTCTATTGTCGCACTGCAGCATTTGCCCGATATTACTCACAACACCGAGGCGTAACGCTTCAATCAAAGGACAGGCAGCAAAATGACTTTCGTTTCCGATTTCACCCTTTCGCATGGTGTTGCCCATTCGATCGCTGCGCTGAAGCTCCGCTTTGCCCAATACAGGGTGTATAGCCGGACGCTGGCTGAGCTCAGAGGTCTTTCGGCAAGCGAGCTGAATGATCTTGGTCTGAACAAAACGCTCTTGCGCGGCATCGCCTACGAGGCTGCGTACGGAAAATAGGAATTCGCGTGGGAACCTCCTCCTCCCTTGGTTCACCACGTTGATAGGTAACGGTATTCTCCTCCTCCCTGGATATCGTTGCTGCAAATGAAGGCGCGGGCCTCCTTTCCTCCCAAAGGAACCCGGCAAAAAAGAACGACAACGTCTCCTCCCGACGTTGTCGTTTCTTTTTTTGGGCAACGGTTTTTCAGCGCAGCGCTCAATTGACTGGATATGCGCGCCCATCCGGATA
Source organism: Litoreibacter sp. (assembly GCA_013042765.1). Taxonomy (GTDB): domain Bacteria; phylum Pseudomonadota; class Alphaproteobacteria; order Rhodobacterales; family Rhodobacteraceae; genus Litoreibacter. Next base: position 873 of record JABDPP010000191.1, on the reverse strand, counting down.
ATCTTGCACGCTCAACCGCCACCCCAAACCGAGCCTGATGCATGTCCTACGATCTGATAATCGCTCTGTGCATGTTTGCCTTCGTCTCCTCGATCACGCCGGGGCCCAACAACCTCATGGTCATGGCTTCGGGAGCCAATTTCGGATTTCGCCGATCAATCCCGCACATGATGGGGATCGGGCTGGGTTTCGGCTTCATGATTGTCTTGGTCGGGCTCGGTCTGGCCCAGGTTTTCGAGGCCTACCCGATCGCACACACGGTCCTGAAAGTCGTCAGCGTCATTTACCTCACATGGCTGGCCTGGAAGATCGCCAATGCCGCTGCACCGGAAAATCGGGGCACCTCCGGCACGCCGATGACCTTCCTGCAGGCAGCAGCCTTCCAATGGGTCAATCCAAAGGCCTGGACGATGGCCCTGACCGCAATCACGGTCTATGCGGCAGATCAGTCTGTCGCGAGCATCCTGCTCGTCGCCGGAATTTTCGTCGTGATCAATATCCCGTCAGTCAGCAGCTGGACCGTGCTTGGCCAGCAAATGCGGCGCTTCCTGACAAGCCCGGGACGGTTGAGAGCCTTCAACTTCTCAATGGCGGCGCTGCTGATGCTGTCGCTATATCCGGTGATCGGGCCGCTCGGCTAGAAGGGCACGTCACCGGCGCTGTCGGCGGCAACAATGAACTTCGCCACAACCTTCTTCGTGCCGGCCTTATCGAAAGCGATATCGAGTTTGTCGCCCTCGATCGCCTCGATCGTCCCGTAGCCAAACTTCTGATGGAACACGCGTTCCCCGCTCGTAAAGGCGGCGACAGCCTGCGCGTCAATCACCATGTTCCGGGTCTCGCGCGGCTGGGACATACCGCGCTGGCCCTGGC
>JABDPP010000150.1 GCA_013042765.1 Litoreibacter sp. | reverse complement strand
CTCCACCCTCTCGCAGGATGTTATTGATCAATAGCTCCATAGCTCCATAGCGTTGGTGCCATATTTCAATTGCGCGTTTTCCGAAGGGTTGCCGGAGCTGCCAGTGACAGTGCAATTCAGCGCGCCGCGACCTCCCGGTTCAGCACCCGTCCCCAATATGGGGTTCGCCCCGCTGGCGCGCGAGTCTGATCTGTTTCTGACGCTCACGGAAACGCTCCCGGCTTTCCTCGTTGTACTCATTAATGCACTGATGGCAGCTGACTCCAGCCTCGTACTCGGGACGCTTCACATCCTCGGGCTGGATCGGGCGGCGGCAGGCGTAGCACAGCTGATGCGGCCCTTCCTTCAAGCCATGCCCGACGGACACGCGCCCGTCGAATACAAAACAATCCCCCTGCCAGGTGGAGTTCTCTTGCGGCACGTTCTCGAGATACTTGAGAATTCCGCCCTTGAGGTGAAACACATCCTCCACTCCCTGACTCAGCAGATAATTGGTCGACTTCTCACACCGGATGCCACCCGTGCAGAACATCGCTACACGCTTGTTGTGAAACCGGTCTTTGTTGGCCTCCCACCATGTCGGAAATTCCCGGAAGGATTTGGTTTTCGGATCGATCGCGCCTTCGAATGTTCCGATCGCAACCTCGTAGTCGTTGCGGGTGTCGATCACCACAACATCCGGCTGTGCGATCAGATCGTTCCAGTTCTCGGGGTCGACATAGTGACCGGTGCCAGCGGTTGGGTCCACGTTTGGTTGCCCCATGGTTACAATCTCGCGCTTGAGGCGGACCTTCATCCGATTGAACGGCATCTCGCTGGCAAGGCTTTCCTTGTGCTCCATATTTGCGCAACCAGGCAGGGCGCGGATATGGGCCAGCACTGCGTCAATGCCTGCACGGGATCCCGCGATGGTTCCGTTGATACCTTCCTCGGCCAGCAGGAGGGTGCCCTTGACGCCCTGAGTTTTGCATACTGCGGCCAATGCGGGGCGCAGGCTGTCCGGGTCCGGCAACCTCGTAAAATGATATAGAGCGGCAACGGTAATCATCCTTCCGCAGATACGGTGCCGGAGAGGGCGGATCAAGAGGGTGCGGTTGACGCAACCGTGCGCGCCGCCTAGCAACAGGGGGTATCCGACCTTGAGAACTCCGGGAAAAACCATGAGATCCGCCACTGAAGCCCTGATCGCCATTGATGTTCAAAACGACTTCTGCCCTGGAGGGGCACTTGCCGTGGAAGGTGGGGATCAGATTGTCTCCGGGATCAATGCGCTCATGTCCGAGTTTAGTTCGGTCGTCTTGACCCAGGATTGGCATCCGGCGGGTCATTCCTCCTTCGCGTCATCGCACTCGGGAAAGGCGCCGTTCGACATGACCGAAATGCCCTATGGCCCGCAGGTTCTCTGGCCCGACCACTGCGTTCAGGGCTCTTCCGGCGCCCTATTCCACGAGGATCTGAACGCCGACGCAGCCCAGATGATCATTCGCAAGGGCTTTCGCCCCGGTATCGACAGCTATTCGGCGTTTTTCGAGAATGATCACGTCACACCCACAGGGCTGGAGGGGTATCTCCAGACGCGAGGGGTCAAGTCTTTGACCATGGTGGGGCTCGCAACAGATTTCTGCGTCAATTTCTCCGCTGTCGACGGGGCGAAACTTGGATTCGGTGTAACAGTCCTGCAGGATTTATGCCGTGCGATTGACCTTGATGGCTCACTTCAGACCTCCCAGGAGGGGATGCGGGCTGTTGGCGTTGAATTGCAGTAGCTCGATCCGTCGCTAACCAAGGGAACCGACAGAAACGACACGGCAGGACTTGGCGGAATTCCCTCCGCTGCTGGACATCCGCGCTCCGCTTGCTTTAACCAGTCTTAACCAGATCGGAGCACGCAATGGTCGATATCGCAACGCGGGTGTACAACCACAAATGGAAGATCGATCCGATCGTCCGCTCCCTGATTGACACGGATTTCTACAAGCTTCTGATGTGCCAGTCCGTGTTTCGCAACAAGCGGGACACCAATGTTACGTTCTCGCTAATCAACCGCACCAAGGCGATCCGGCTGGCAGACCTGATTGATGAGGGTGAGCTGCGCGAACAGCTTGATCATATTCGGTCACTGTCTTTGTCCCGGGGCGAAAGCACCTTTCTGCGCGGCAATACATTTTACGGCAAACGCCAGATGTTCCGCCCTGATTTCATGGAATGGTTCGAGGGCTTCCGGATGCCCGCTTACCATCTCGAGAAACGCGACGGCCAGTATGAGCTGACCTTCGAGGGTAAATGGCCGGAAGTCATGCTCTGGGAGATCCCGGCCCTTGCCGTTCTGATGGAGTTGCGCTCGCGCGCGGTTCTCAAGGATATGGGGCGTTTCGAGCTGCAGGTTCTTTATGCCCGTGCCATGACGCGGCTATGGGAAAAAGTAGAGCGATTGCAGGGTGTTGACGATTTGCGCGTTGCGGATTTCGGCACCCGGCGCCGGCATTCCTTCATGTGGCAGGACTGGTGTGTTCAGGCCATGCTGGAAGGCTTGGGTGAGAAATTCGTAGGCACGTCGAACTGCCTGATCGCGATGCGTCGTGAGGTTGAGGCTATCGGCACGAACGCTCATGAATTGCCAATGGTCTACAGCGCACTGGCCGATACGGATCAGGAGCTGCGCCGCGCGCCCTATGATGTTCTGGCCGACTGGCAGGAGGAACACGAAGGCAACCTGCGGATCATCCTGCCCGACACCTATGGAACGGAAGGCTTCCTGAAAAAGGCACCGGACTGGCTCGCCAGCTGGACTGGGATCCGGATCGATTCTGGTGATCCCGCCACTGGCGCGGAGACGGCCATTCGCTGGTGGAAGTCCCGCGGCGAGGATCCGAGAGAGAAACTCGTGATTTTCTCGGACGGGCTCGATGCGGACAAGATTATCGAACTGCAAAGCCAGTTTGCCGGTCGCGTAAAAGTATCCTTCGGCTGGGGAACGCTGCTAACCAACGATTTCAGAGGGCTTGTCCCAGGCGACCGGCTGGCGCCGTTCTCGCTGGTGTGCAAGGCGGTCAGTGCGAATGGACGCCCTGCGGTCAAGCTCAGCGACAATCCTCTCAAGGCCCTTGGCCCGGCGGAAGAGGTGGAACGTTACAAGCGCATCTTCGAAGTTGGCGAACAGCAGAAAATAGACGTTCTGGTGTGAGGCCTGTGGATCAGGCTTCCAGATAGGTTCGCGCGCATCTGAGTGCCCGGTTCGCGTAGACCCGCTGCCGTGGATCACCCGCGTCTGCACGCTGCATGATCCATCCGCAGGACGCCATGCTGCGCAGCATAATGAACAAAGGCATCATATCGACCGGGCTTTTCGAAAGTCCGCGCTGCGCAGCATAGCCGTCGCATAAGGATCGGCTCAGTTCCGGCAATTTCGGATCCTCAACATGCTGGATGAGTGCGGTTCCCAAGTCATAGAGACGATACCCTAAACCACTGTCATCAAAATCTATTATCGACATTTCGCGTGCGTTTTCGAGGATGTTTTCCTGAAGCAGATCGGCATGGATCAATCCCATGTCTGGTGCAGCGAAAGAGGTCAAATGCTGCGCAGCATTTTCGCGTGCAC
>JABDPP010000149.1 GCA_013042765.1 Litoreibacter sp. | reverse complement strand
AAACATGGCCAATGCGGCGCGGGTCCATGCGGTTGAGAATGGTGAGGACCTGTCGGAATATACCATGATTGCATTTGGCGGCTCGGCCCCGCTTCATGCGGCGCGCCTGTGCGAGAAGCTTGGCGTGGACCGGTGCCTGGTGCCGCAGGGGGCGGGTGTTGGATCGGCGATCGGTTTCCTGCGTGCGCCATATAGTTTTGAGGCGAACCGCAGCGTGTTCATGAAATTGTCCGAGTTTGATCCCGTGCGCGTGACTGAGCTCTTCTTGGAGATGCAGGAAGAGGCCACCCGGTTTGTCAGATCATGTGACAGCGCGGCGGAGGTCTTGGCGGAGTTCAAGGTCTACATGAGATATTCCGGTCAGGGTTGGGAGATCCCGGTCGACCTGAGCCATGAGCAGGCCCAGACCCCCGATGCAATGACCTTCAAGACGCTTTTTGAAGCCGAGTATTTGAAGCTCTTTGGCCGCTCAGTTGAGAGCATGGAGATCGAAGTACCAGTCTGGTCGGTGAATGCGTTTACGGCCTCTGCTGCTGTTACACCCGTTGCCACACTCAGTAGTGTCGAGCCTGCAAGGACGAGTTTGCACCGGACACTGTTTGATGCCGCCGTGGGCAAGACACTTGAAGCGTCGGTCTACCCGCGTGATGAGCTTCCCGCCGGCCTTCGGGCGTACGGTCCTTCGGTCATCACAGAGGCGGAAACTACAATTGTTCTGCCCTCTAGCAGACACGCAACCGTTTTGGAGGATGGCTGTATCGACATCTGGAAATCCGAGACTTTCGCTCCGCCCGGAGAGCGGAGCGGAGATCGGGAGAGCGCAAATGCCTGAAATCTCGACAGTGGCTTACCAGGTGATGTGGAATCGGCTGATCTCCGTCGTGGAGGAACAGGCGCAGGCGCTGGTACGCACGGCTTTTTCGACATCCGTGCGCGAGGCAGGCGATCTCTCCGCCGGGGTCTACAATGAAGACGGCGCGATGCTGGCGCAGGCCGTCACTGGCACGCCCGGGCATGTCAACGCCATGGCAGAGGCGGTGGCCCATTTCATCCGCCGGATCGGCCGCGACAATATCCTCGAGGGGGATGTCTACATCACCAATGACCCCTGGGAGGGTACGGGCCATCTGCACGATATTACCGTGGTTAGCCCCTCGTTTCATAAAGGCCGGTTTGTCGGCTTCTTCGCCTGTACGGCACATGTCGTCGATATCGGGGGTCGTGGGTTCGGAGCCGACGCGAATTCCGTCTACGAAGAGGGGCTCTACATCCCGATTATGAAATTTGCGGAGCGGGGTGAAGTTGATCGCACTCTTATCCGGATCATTCGGGGTAATGTACGCGAGCCGGACCAGCTTGTCGGCGATATCTACGCGCTCGCGACCTGCAACGAGATCGGGCATCGCCGCCTCATCGACATGATGGCCGAGTTCGGTCTAGCCGACCTCAGCGGCATCTCCGAATTCATTCTAGAAAATTCCCGGAAAGCCACGCTTGAGAGCATCGCAGCTCTGCCGGAAGCCGAAGCAAGCGGCGGCATGCAGATCGACGGCTATGACAGGCCCATCAATCTGAATGTGAAGGTTTCGTTCAAAGGCGACCGGGTCTTGTGCGATTTCGCCGGGACCTCCCCGGTCGACAAGAAGGGGATAAATGTCCCGCTCGTCTACACGAAGGCCTATGCCTGCTACGCGCTCAAGTGCGCGATTGCGCCCGAGATCCCGAACAATGCGGCCTCGCTGGCCCCGTTCGAGATATCGGCGCCCGAAGGATCGATCTTGAACGCGATGCACCCGGCTCCGGTGGCGCTGCGGCACGTCATCGGTCATATGTTGCCAGACACGATCTATCACGCGCTCGACAAGATCCTGCCCGGCACAGTCCCTGCCGAGGGCGCTGGTTGTTTGTGCAACTTCCAGGTCTCTTTGCGGCCGCGCGCGGATGCTGTTGCTCCACCCCATGCAGTGCGGGCGGAGGTTCTCACATTCAATTCTGGCGGTTCCGGGGCGCGTCCCGGAGTCGATGGGATGAATGCAACCGCCTTCCCGTCTGGCGTTATGACAATGCCTGTCGAGGCCACCGAGCAGGTCGGCCCGGTGATTATCTGGCGCAAGGAACTGCGCCCGGACAGCGGCGGCGCGGGTACGCATCGCGGCGGGCTAGGGCAATTCATGGAGGTCGGTGCGCGAGACGGCCACGAGTTTGATATCCAGGCGATGTTCGACCGGGTTGATCATCCGGCGCGGGGGCGTCGGGGCGGCGGGAGCGGGGCTGCCACAACGATTGCTCAGGACGACGGTGCGAAGATGAAGGGCAAGGGCAAGCAATTTGTGCCCCATGGCCGCAAGGTGATGATGTCTTTCCCCGGAGGTGGTGGTTATGGACGACCCGAGGACCGGGATCTGTCGCTCGTCCGGCGCGATCTGGCGTTGGGATACATTTCGCCCGAGACAGCGCGGGATACCTACCGAATGGAAGCTGCTGATATAGAAGACGTTCTGCGCCGCGCCAGTCTTGGAGAATTATTCTGATGGGGTCTGCAGGGTTTTCCAGCGCACCGGCGAAGTCGAGCTATGATGTCGTTATCATTGGCGGGGCGATGATGGGTTCGTCGACCGCGTGGTTTCTTGCTGACAATCCGGATTTCAACGGATCCGTGCTGGTTGTCGAAAAGGACCCCAGCTACGAAAAATCCTCAACGGCCCACACCAATTCCTGCATGCGCCAGCAGTTCAGTCGTGAGTTGAATGTCCGGATTTCGCAGTTTGCAGCGGATTTCGTGAATAACTTTCGCACCTACCTCGGGGGCGACGAACTTGTACCTGAGCTCACAGTGCAAAGCTACGGCTACATGTATCTCGCCGATAATGAGGGTTTCGCTGACGTGCTGCGGGAAAACCAGAAGGTTCAGCTTGCCGCTGGGGCGGGGACACGGCTTCTCAACGCGGACGAGATCAAGCGCGAATACCCGTTCTACAATGTCGACGACATCGTTCTGGGGAGCATCAATCTTGTGAATGAAGGCTATTGGGACGGCGGGACGGTCTTTGACTGGTGGCGGCGTTCCGCTCGGGAGCGCGGTGTTGAGTATGTAGCGGGAGAGGTTTCTGCAATGACCCGCAACGAGGCTGGAACGCTCGTCGAGAGCGTGACCCTGAAATCCGGCGAGGTCATATCTTGCGGTGCCGTTGTGAACGCGGCAGGCCCGCGTGCGGCTCGGGTCGCGGCTATGGCGGGGATCGACATCCCGGTTGAACCGCGCAAGCGGTTTACTTGGATCTTCTCCGCCGAGAAGCCTCTGGACCGTGAACTACCGCTGACGATTGATCCGTCCGGTGTTCATATGCGCCAGGATGGGCCCGAGACGTATCTGGCTGGCGGTCATTCCGATTACGATCCTGCAGTGGATTATGACGATTTCGCCATGGATCATAGCCTTTGGGAGAACCACATCTGGCCGGTTATCGCTGGACGCGTTCCTCAGTTCGAGGCGATCAAGGTGGTGACGGAATGGGCGGGGCACTACGCCTATAACACCTTCGATCATAACGCGATCATGGGGCCGCATGAGACGGTCGAGAACTTCTTTTTCCTCAACGGGTTTTCCGGTCACGGATTGCAGCAATCGCCCGCAATGGGGCGCGGCACGGCAGAGTTTCTGACCTATGGCGCGTATCGGAGCCTGGATCTGACGCCATTCCATTTTGACCGGATCCAAAGGAATGAACCCTTTGAAGAGAGGGCGGTCATATGAAACCTATGAACAGACGTTGGGAGAGCTGAGATGAAAAAACTCGTTCTGACTGGAGCAGCCGGCCGTCTTGGCTCCCACCTGCGCGAACCTCTGTCCAAAATGGTGGATCAACTGGTCTCCACCGATATCGCGCCTTCCATCGGCACGCTTTATCCCGGGGAGAGCTATATCCGCGCGGATCTCGCAAGTTATGACGAGGTCTATGAGGCCCTAGAGGGCGCGGAGATGGTCGTTCATTTCGGTGCAATCGCGGATGAGGCACCGTTTGAGCAGATCCTCGGCCCAAATATTATCGGCGCATACAACATCTGGGAAGCGGCCTACCAGCACGGGGCCAGACGGATCGTCTATGCCAGTTCGATCCACGCCGTCGGGATGCACCCGAAACAGGATTGCATCGGCGTGGATGCACCCCACCGCCCCGATACGTTCTATGGTCTGGCAAAGTGTTTTGGCGAAGACCTAGGGCGGATGTATTGGGATAAGCGCGGCCTTGAGGCGGTGTGCCTGCGGATCCTGTCCTGCGCCCCAGTAACCAACACCCGGGCCCTTGGCAGCTGGCTGAGCTACGACGACCTGATCCAGCTGGTTACCAGAGCGATCGATACACCGACCACCGGGTTCAGCATCATCTACGGCGTATCCAACAATGATCGCGCGCCGGTGGACAACAGCGCTGCGAGATTCCTGGGCTACCGGCCCAAGGACAATGCGGAACAGTTCGCGCCAGTCACTCTTGCAGAAGCGGATCCGGCAAACCCAAGTGATGTTGGCCAGACGCTTCATGGCGGTCCGTTCGCCTCTGTCAGCCTCGGAAGTAGTGGTCTTGAAGCCATGAGTATTAAGGACGACAAGAAAGGGAACTGACCGGCGTCGCCAGGCTAGGGCAGCGCGACTTCGATCAGGTAGGGGCCAACAGTCTGTTTGGCATTCTTCAACGCCTCGATGAGTTGTTCCGAGGTCTGTGCCCGGGCGGCCGGCACCCCATGACCTTTCGCCAGCGAACACCAGTCCAGTGTCGGGTCCTCAACATCGAACATTCGGGTCGCATTCCGGCCTACCTGCTCAATGCCGAGATTGGCCAGCTCGCCGCGCAGGATTTGGTAGCCGCGATTTGCGAACACCAGCACGGTCACATCAAGGCGTTCCCGCGCCATCGTCCAAAGCGATTGCAGCGTATACATGGCAGACCCGTCGCCGCTGAGCGCAAAGACCGACCGGTCCGGGCAGGCAATGGCCGCGCCGCTGGCCGCCGGCAGGCACTGGCCAATGGCGCCTCCGGTCGTGACAAGGAGGTCATGGCCTCGCGCGTGGGCGGTGGCCTGAAGGAGCGGAGCGGTGGACGTGACGGATTCGTTCACAAGGATCGCGTCTTCAGGAAGCATAACCGCGAGGGCGTCTGCCACCTTCCCGATGCTCAGTGGCCCGCTTGGGAGGTCCGGAAGATCCAGCGTGACGCGCTCCGTCCCGGTTTTTGCGTCCGCGCCAACGGCGTCGGCCAACGCATGGAGGGTGCCTTCAATATCCATATCGGGCGCGCACAACGCTTGGACGCGGCAGTCTGGCGGTATCGGTGTGCCCGGTTTTCCGGGGTACGCGAAAAAACTGACGGGCGGGTTTGCGCCGCAAAGAACGAGCTCTTTGACCTCGGCCAGTATCGTCAGGTTTACCTCGACCGGATATGCGAGGCTCTCCATGCACGGTGCACCTGCCCCGCGCCGCAGCCGAGGGACCTGCAAAGGGGCCATCAGGCGGGCGCCGGTTGCACGGGCAATGGACCCTGCCAGCTCCTGCATGGCCCCGTGGCCGGCCGTGCCGCCGATCATCAGCGCCGCGCCGGGCCTGCGAAGCGCACGGGCCGCGGCTGCAATCTTCTCGGGCTCAGAGCGATGCAGGGCGGGCGGCGGTGCGGCGATCTGGGGGGCCGTCCCCTCCATCCATGCCGTATCCGCGGGCAGGATCAGAGTCGCAATCTGTCCACCCCGGCTGCGGGCCGCCCGAATTGCAGCGGCCCCGTCGCCTGAGACCGCGCTGGCATCCTCACTCGTGCGCGTCCAGTGGGAAACTGCCTGACTGACGCCGGAGGTATTCCCGCGCAGGGGGCTTTCGTATTTCAGATGATAGGTCGCATGATCGCCCATCACATTGACGATGCCGCTCCCCGCCTTCCGCGCGTTGTGCAGATTGGCAAAGGCGTTTCCAAAGCCGGGCGCCAGATGCAGCATCGTGGCCGCCACTTTCCCACTCATCCTGTAATAGCCGTCCGCTGCGCCCGAGGTTCCGCCTTCGAACAGGCAAAGCACACAGCGCATGTCCGGATGGTTGTCGAGGGCGGCGACAAAGTGCATTTCCGATGTGCCGGGGTTCGCGAAACACACGGTCACGTCATTTGCGAGGAAAGTTTTTACCAGTGATTCAGCGCCGTTCACGACCCGCTCCCTTGACCATGCCTGCGACGGTTCGGGCAGGCTGGACCAGAACTACATATTTGCAGGTTTTCCCCAAGCCCTTTTATGTGAACGGGACAGTGGAGCTCATGTTAGGCGGGTTCAGACATATTTTGCGAACAAACCCGCTACGTCGACCCGCGCCCCGAGGCGGCTGGCCAGCAGGTAGATGCCGCCGATCTTGCGCTGCAGGTAGAGCGTATCCATCGGCGGGATGGTCGCGAAGTCCCGATCCGCGCCCAATTGCATCCCCGCTTCGCGTAGACGTGTCACGATTTCGTTGGTTCCGAAGTCGAAGAGGCCAGGGGTTCTGAGCGGCGCCATGGCCATCTCGAACATGTCCAGCATCGCGTCGCGGTGCTTTGGAAGAGTGTTCTCGTCCAGAAACCCAATTTCCATGGCAGCGGCGCAGATCGCGTCCTGATCACCGGAGAGCGCTGCTCTGAGCATGGTGCGGTAGTTGTCAACAAGCTCCTGATCGAAACTCCGCGTGGCACCGAAATCGAGCAGGATGATCCGTCCGGTCTGGGGCTCGTAGCGGTAATTCGCGAAATTGGGATCGGTCTGCATGAGGCTGAATTCGAACATTTCGCGCAGGACCAGATCAATCAGGAGCGTCATCACCCGGTCGCGTTCGTCCTGCGGGGCGTCGGTCAGGACTTCGATCGCGACACCGTCTACGAAAGACATCGCCAGCAGGTCGCGTGTGGTCAGATCTTCGTGCAGATCCGGCACAATAAATTCCGGTGTATCGTTCAGAAAACCGGAGAACTGCGCAAGGCACTGCCCTTCGCGCTGATAATCAGCCTCTTCATGCAACTGGCGTTTCGCCTCTTCGAGATACGGCGCGATATCGATGCCGTCGGACAGGAGTCCTGACAGGCGCAGGAGCGTGGCAACATTGCTCACATCGCTGTCGATGCTTTTTCGCACACCCGGATATTGCACCTTGATCGCGAGTGTTCGTCCGTCTTTTGTTTTGGCCCTGTGCACCTGCCCGATTGACGCGGCAGCGATCGGATGGACATCGAACTTCTCGAACTTCTTGAGGAAGTCAGATCCCCAGTTCGCGATCAGGACCTTCTTGAGTTGCCGTGGCGGCATGTAATGGGCATCAGCGCGCAGATGGGCGAGGACTTCTGCCATCTCCGGCGGCAGGAAGTCGCTGGCTTCCATCGACATGAGCTGACCGATCTTCATCGCGGCTCCGCGCATCTGGGCCAGTTGTTGTGTAAACCGGGCCGCGTTTGCTGGTGTCAGGAGAAGGTCGTTGACCTTCGGGCGCTGGCCGGAGGCAAGCTGGCGACCGCCGTTTATCGCCATGCTGCCGGCGACACTGGCCGTCAACCCCCCGAAACGGGCAAGGCGCGAAATACGTCCGCTTGGGACCGACAGGCCTTTGGGTTCATATTTCGGGTGTGCCATCTGATCGTGTTTCCGGCTAGAGGATCGGTGCCGTTCATCCGGCCCACTCCGCCACTTAGCGTGACCGGTCGAAAAACAAGGCAGTGGGCGATGGGAACGTCCTGTGTGTTCCCGGCAATCGTCAGGCGGAATTTGTCTCGCCCGAAATTTCTTCAACATAGGCGATGAAATCGTCGATCTCATCCTGCTGCGGTGCCTTGCCCGTAAAACCAAGCAGGTAGTTCGGCAGCAACCTCAATCGCTCATCCATCGGTTCGTGAAGTTCCGCGTCATTGTAACCGATTTGCATGAAATAGAGGATCCTCGCGCGTGTTAAGGCCTCCAGGGGCTCATACCCGAAGCGTTCGAACATGCCAGAAAGTGCGGACAGCCTGCGGGCATCAGATTGATCGAGAACGCGCCTGACAGGGCCGGACCGGCGCGCCCAATCGCGCACCGCGAAATCCAGTTTGTTGTTGAAAAGCGCCGGGTTCATAACGCAGCGGAATACATTGCAGACGGCACCGGTAATTGTGCCCGCTGGCATCTCGGCCTGCGTCACGAGAGCCTCAGTGTTGGTTTTCTGCCAGTTCTCCAGAAGGGCATCGAGCAGATCCTGACGGGACTTGAAATACCAGTAGAAGCTGGAGCGCGACACGCCCAGCCGATCGGCGAGAACCAGGACTTTCACCATCTCGACCCCGTCACTGATCAGAACGTCCATCGCGACGTTCACCCAGTCCTGCCGCGTAACCTTCACGTTGCCGACCAGCGGTTCCTTGTCTGGATCATCGCGATGCAGAACGGGAGCGGATTTCTTGCGTGTCATTGATCAGCTTTCCGGTGGTGCGCCACCCTCTTGGGTGCGCCGCGCGATGTAGGTGTTTAGGTTCTCGCGCCGATCGTTGTCGATTTCCGGGCCCGGAGCATTTTCCAGAATGCCCTTCCAGATTCCCGTCGCGCGCGTGTTTGCATCCTGCGCACCACGCTCCGTCCATGTTCCGAAATTCGACCAATCTGCCGCGACTGGTTCATAGAACTGTGTTTTGTAGCGTGACATCGTATGCGCGGCACCGAAGAAATGACCGCCCGGAGCGATCTCCGCCAGCGCATCGAGGGCGATATCCGCGTCCTCCGCACTCGTGTCCGCACACAACTCCGCGACCATCTGGAGAACCTCGATATCCGTAATCAGCTTCTCATACGAAACGGTCAACCCGCCCTCCAGCCAGCCTGCGGCGTGGATTACTACGGTCGATCCGGCCAGCAGACAGCCCCAGAGGCCGAACTGCGTTTCGTTGGCAGATTGCGCATCGTTGATATTGGCAGCGCTTCCGGTGGCCGAGCGCCACGGCAAGCCCAGTTTGCGGGCGAGTTGTCCGACTGCGAGCGAGGCCTTGAAATGCTCAGGTGTCCCAAACGCAGGCGCGCCGGATTTCATATCGACGTTGGAGGTGAATGTGCCGTAGCAGACCGGCGCACCGGGGTTTGCCAGCTGCGTCAGGGTGATGGCCGCCAGCGCCTCGGCATGGCTGAGCGTGATCGCGCCGGCGACGGTGATCGGGGCCATCGCTCCCATCAAAGTAAACGGTGTGATGATCGAGACCTGACCGGCCTTGGCAAAATCGATCAACCCTTGTCCCATCGGGATGTCGATCTGGCGCGGCGAGTTCGTATTGATGATTGTGTAGCAATGCGAGCATGCCTGAAATGCGTCATCCGAAATGCCACGAAAATCACGCAGCATCTCAAAGTTGTCGAGAACCTGCGGTGTGCCGCGGGAAAAGACAAACGGAACTTTGTCGGACAGCGTGAGCTGTGCCTGCATCGTTGCGTAGTGGCGCAGATGCATCGGCACATCCTGCGGTTCGATCAGCGGAGGCACCATGTGCAGCACGTCGAAATGCTGGGTCAGTTGCACCAGTTCCCGAAAATCCCGTTCAGAGCCTGAGCGGCGCCCGCGTTCGAGATCGGTTGCATGAGGCGCACCGGCACCCGGTTGAAAGACGAGGTTGCCCAATTCAAGCGCAATGTCGCGCTCAGGCGTGCCGCCAGCCACCGGGATTTTCTTGGGCGCTGTTGTGATTGCCGCCTCGACCATCTCGCGCCCGATCCGAACCATGCCCGAACTGTCATCGACAGCGGCACCGCCTTTGCGAAACAGGGCGCGCGCCTCGGGCAGCAGCACCTTGACGCCCAGATCTTCAAGAAGCCCCAGTGCCGCCTCGTGAATGGCCTCGATCCGGTCCTCCGAGAAAACATTCATCGCTGGGAACGGGTTGCGCAGGTTTCTATAGTCGACCTTGCGGCTCACCGGCGGCGCACCGGTTCTTGTGCGCCGCCCTCTGGCTGACCTGCCCGGGCCGGTCATTGCCTCATCGCTTTGCCCGTCGGGTCGTAAGGCGATGGCGTGATCACCTTTGCTTTTCGTTCCTGCCCGACGACATGGACGCTCAGTTCGGTGCCCTCTGCTGCGAGCTCTTGGTTCACGAGTGCCATGGCGAGCGACTTTCCGACCGTGTGACCGAAGCCGCCTGACGTAACGAACCCGATGCGTTTCCCATCCGACCAGATGGGTTCGAAACCGCTGGCATCCGCATCACTGGCGTCGATCTCGAGTGTCACCTGAACCTGCGACGGTCCGTTGCCGTCTCGTTCCGCGATTGCGGCCTCCTTGCCTACGAACGCCTCTTTGTTCCAGTCAATCCAGCGGTCCATACCGGTCATTCCCGGTGTGTAACCCTGTGTGAATTCCGCCGACCAGATACCAAAGCTCTTTTCGAGCCGAAGCGACAGCATCGCGTTGAAACCATATTCCCGGATGCCCTGATCTGCACCGGCTTCCAGCAAAGCGCGGCGCAGCGCGATGTGATCGCCCATCCGACAATTGATCTCGTAGCCCAGCTCTCCGGAGACTGAGAGCCTTCCGACCTTGCACCGCAAGAGGTCGACATCGAAGTCTCCACAACCCATGAAGGGCAGGTCTCCGACCGGAGCGTCTGTCAGTTTTTCGATCACCGCGCGCGACTTTGGCCCGGACAGCGAGAAGCCGACCGTATCCTCGCCGAGATCGCGAAGGCTAACGCCATCCTCCATGTGGTCCTGAAACCAGCGCATGTGCCAGCGGCGCAGATAGTAGGATCCCATGATCCACCATGTTCCATCGCCCCAGTTGAATAACGTCAGGTCGCCCTTGAGTTTGCCTTGCTCGCTCAGCATCGGCGCAAGCCGCGCCCGACCGGGCCCGGGCAGCTTGCTGGCCATGATCTTATCCAGCCAGTCTTCGGCATTGGGGCCAGAGATCTCGAAACGAGAGAACCCGGAGATGTCGAGCAGCCCGACGCCCTCGCGCACCGCCTTGCATTCGTCGGCGACAATCTCGAACGCGTTTGAGCGTTTGAGCGACGGTGTTTCCTCGAATCCCTCCGACGCGAAATAGAGCGGCACTTCCAGGTCCCAGCTGGCCCCCCATTTGCAGCCTGCCGCAGTCATGTCCGAATGGGCCGGTGCCATTTTAAGCGGTCGTCCTGCGGGCAACTGCTCATTGGGGTAGGTCATTACGAACCGCCGCGAATAGAACTGTCCGGTTGTCTCCTTAATGTACTGCTTGTTCTCGGCGTAGATGCCGTAGCGCGCCACGTCCATGCCGTAGACATCCGCCTCCGGCTCGCCATGGATCATCCATTCCGCCAGCGATTTTCCGACCCCGCCGCCTTGAAGGAAACCCGCCATCACGGCACAGGCCGACCAATAACCACGTTTGCCGGGCACGGGTCCAACGAGCGGATTGCCATCGGGGGAGAAAGTGAAGGCCCCGTTGACCCATGTCTTGACGCCGACCTCCTGCAGGCAAGGGTAGCGCTCAAATCCAAGTGTCAGCTCATGTTCGATCCGGTCGACATCCTCCTGGAACAGCTCCATGCCGTAATTCCAGGGCGCGCCATCCATCGCCCAATGCTCGTGGTTGATCTCGTAAATACCCAGAAGCACGCCCTTCTGATCCTGCCGAAGATAGGTGAACCCTTCCAAATCGACCGTCATTGGAACCTCGAAATCGATCTCTTCGAGGGCGGGGATCGTGTCGGAGATCAGGTAGTGGTGCTTGAGCGGCGAAACCGGCAATTCGATCCCGGCCATGCGCCCCAACTGCTTGGCCCAAAGACCGCCCGCATTGACCACATGCTCGCAGGAGACCGTGCCCTTCTCGGTGACAACCTGCCAACCCTCAAGGGTTTGGTTCAGCTCCAGCACGCGGTTATGCTCGACCACCGTCGCGCCCATTTTTCGGGCGGCGCCAGCATAGGCGTGCACGGTGCCAGTGGTGTCGATATAGCCTTCGCGGTCTGCCCACATGCCGCCCAGGAGCCCGTCAACGGACATAATCGGGTTCAGCTCATGCGCCTCCTCGGGCGTGACAAGTCGGCAGTCTTCGATGCCGATGGACTGGAATGTGCGGTATGCAGACTGCAACCATTCCCAGCGATCGGGTGTGCCGGCCATCGTCAGGCCACCGGTCATGTGTAGCCCGATATTCTGACCGCTTTCCTCTTCGATTTTGGTCAGAAGGTCTATCGTATAAGCCTGAAGCGCGGCTATATTGGGATCAGCGTTGAGCGCGTGGATCCCGCCGGCTGCGTGCCAGGATGAACCCGCCGTTAGAACCGAGCGTTCGATCAGGCAAACATCTGACCAGCCGAATTTGGCGAGGTGATAGAGAACCGAGGCACCAACAACGCCACCTCCAACGACAACAACCCTATAATGCGACTTCATGACGGTCTCCCCTAAAGGCTGGTCCTCGCGACATGCGCCGCTTTGGAATATCACTGGACACTACTGTCCATTTAAAATTGATAATCCCGGAATTCCGATTTCGTCAATGGATTTGAACGCTCGTATCCTTGACGCGCGAAGGATTTGCCGGTTCTGGGCAATGCGGATCGGAGTAGGGCGAACGGGTTATCGAATGTTCTACTTGCAATTGCTTCGCATTAACACATATTGCAGACGTGAAACGCCCGATGGAGAAAAGGCATGTCGAGACACTCAAACTGGCTTGTTGCGATCTTCGCATTCGCTGTGCTCGCGGTATCCGGAACTCAGGCCGCGGCCGACAAGAAACTCAAGGTTGTGACAACCTTCACGGTCCTTGCCGATATGGCGCAGAACGTGGCGGGTGAAGCGGCAGACGTTGTCTCGATCACCAAGCCCGGCGCTGAGATCCACGGATACCAGCCGACGCCGCGCGATATCGTGCGTGCCAGCGGGGCGGATCTGGTGCTCTGGAACGGCCTCAACCTCGAGTTGTGGTTTGAGCAGTTCGTCGCAAATCTTGGTGACATGCCGTCGGCGGTCCTGACAGATGGGATCGATCCGATTTCCATCGCGAAGGGTGCCTATGAAGGCAAAGCAAATCCGCATGCCTGGATGGGTCTGAACAATGCCCTGGTCTATATCGACAACATTCGCGATGCCTTCGCGACCCATGATCCTGACAATGCAGCGACCTATGAGGCCAACGCCGAGGCCTACAAAGCCGAGCTGCGTGCCACGATCGAGCCGCTTCGTGCCCAGATTGAGCAAATCCCGGCCGGGCAACTTTGGCTCGTGACTTGCGAAGGCGCCTTCAGTTATCTCGCGCGCGATTTCGGGATGAAGGAACTCTACCTCTGGCCAATGAATGCCGATCAGGTTGGCACACCGCAGCAGGTGCGCGCCGTGATCGATGGCGTGACCCAGAACAACATCCCGGTGGTCTTCTGTGAAAGCACGGTCAACACGTCGCCCGCAAAGCAGGTTGCAAGGGAAACCGGTGCGGCCTACGGCGGCGTGCTCTACGTGGATTCACTCAGCGAAGCGGATGGCCCCGTGCCGACATATCTCGACCTGCTGAAGGTCACATCTCAGACCGTGGTCAACGGGCTGACGAACAATAGGAACTGACGGATCAGCCGGGTGAACCCGGCGGGTCGGAGGGAGCCGAACATGCTCGATATCTCAGAACAGAACCAGGAACAGAACCGTCCCGGAGCTGACCAAGCGGGGATCATGACGCGCGACGTCACGGTGACCTATCGGAATGGTCACACCGCCCTGTTCGACGCGACTTTCGAAATCCCACGGGGTACGGTCACCGCGCTGGTCGGCGTGAACGGGGCCGGCAAGTCAACGCTTTTCAAAGCGCTAATGGGGTTTGTTCCTACCGCGAAAGGCGAGATCCGCCTTCTGGGCCGTACTGTCCAAGAGGCTCTGCGCGAAAACCTCGTTGCTTACGTTCCCCAGGCCGAGGAGGTTGACTGGTCTTTTCCGGTTCTCGTCGAGGATGTCGTGATGATGGGCCGCTATGGCCACATGGGGTTCTTGCGCCGCCCATCTGCCGCAGACCACAGGGCGGTCGATGAAGCACTGGACCGCGTCAACATGGCAGACCTCAGAACCCGCCAGATCGGCGAACTGTCCGGCGGCCAGCGCAAACGAGTGTTTCTGGCCCGGGCACTTGCGCAGGAGGGCCGGGTCATCCTGCTTGATGAGCCCTTCACCGGCGTTGATGTCAAGACCGAGGAGCAAATCGTAGCGCTACTCCGGGACCTGAAAGACGAGGGTCGGGTTATGCTGGTATCGACCCACAACCTCGGCTCGGTGCCGGAATTCTGCGACCGGACCGTTCTGATCAAGGGCACGGTGCTCGCCCACGGGCCGACCGAGACGACATTCACCCGCGAGAACCTCGCCGCCGCCTTCGGGGGGGTTCTGCGCCGTTTCACCCTTGGCGGGGCCGAGT
>JABDPP010000147.1 GCA_013042765.1 Litoreibacter sp. | reverse complement strand
TGCGCCCGGCCTTTACGCGCGACGGCTCCGTTACGGCGGCAAACGCATCGGGTTTGAATGATGGTGCGGCAGCAGCCCTTCTGATGACGGCTGACGAAGCCGAGAAACGGGGCATTGAGCCGCTGGCGCGGATCGTCTCCTACGCAACTGCTGGTCTTGATCCGACCATCATGGGCGTTGGCCCGATCTACGCATCGCGCAAGGCGCTCGACAAAGCTGGCTGGAAGCCGGAAGACCTCGATCTGGTTGAAGCCAACGAAGCTTTCGCCGCGCAGGCCTGTGCTGTGAACAAGGATATGGGCTGGGATCCGGAGATCGTGAACGTGAATGGTGGCGCGATTGCCATTGGTCACCCGATTGGCGCTTCCGGTTGCCGTGTCCTGAACACGCTGCTGTTCGAGATGAAACGCCGTGACGCCAAGAAGGGTCTCGCCACCCTGTGCATTGGCGGCGGAATGGGCGTCGCCATGTGCATCGAGCGCCCCTGATAATTCCTGGCGGCCCCAATGTGGGCCGCCTTTTTCTTGCCGGACCCTCCCCGAAGGACACCTGGCATCTATGACTGCCTGAAACAGGAGAAAGACTATGGGACGTGTTGCATTGGTAACCGGTGGATCGCGCGGAATTGGCGCTGCGATCTCCAAAGCCCTTAAGGCCGAAGGCTACAAGGTTGCTGCCACCTACGCCGGAAACGACGAGAAGGCCGCGGCATTCACTGCCGAGACCGGAATCAAGACTTACAAATGGGACGTTGCTGATTACGACGCCTGCACTGCCGGGATTGCCCAGGTCGAAGCCGACCTTGGCCCCGTCGAGGTGCTGGTGAACAACGCCGGCATCACTCGCGATGCGCCGTTTCACAAGATGACACCGCAACAGTGGTCGGAAGTGATGAACACCAACCTGAGCGGCGTTTTCAACATGACCCACCCGGTCTGGCCCGGTATGCGCGAGCGTAAGTTCGGGCGGGTGATCACGATCAGCTCCATCAACGGTCAGAAGGGCCAGTTCGCTCAGGCCAACTACTCCGCGGCGAAGGCTGGTGACATTGGCTTCACCAAGGCGCTGGCGCAAGAAGGTGCACGCGCGGGCATTACGGTCAACGTGATCTGCCCCGGCTACATCAACACCGAAATGATGAGCACAATTCCTGAAAAGGTCATGAACGACGTGATCCTGCCGCAGATTCCGGTTGGCCGTCTGGGTGAAGCGGAAGAGATTGCACGCTGTGTTGTCTTCCTCGCTTCCGACAACGCTGGCTTCGTCACTGGCTCGACGCTGTCGGCCAATGGCGGTCAGTATCTCGTCTGATCCGTTCTGACAGAATGAACGAAGAGCCGGCGTCTCACTGACTGCCGGCTCTTTTTATTAGGGGATCGTGATAGTTTGGGCATGAACCGCGGACGGGCAACTTTTTTCGGGTTTGGGGCAATCTTGCTTTGGGCACTGCTCGCAGTTCTCACGGTCGGATCGGCCCCGGTTCCGCCCTTTCAGCTGAGCGCGATCTGCTTTTCGCTGGGCGGTGGACTTGGGCTCGTATTCCTGATCCGCAGCGGAAAGCTCAAATCGATCCTGTCACAGACACCACTTAGGGTCTGGGCCTTGGGCGTTGGTGGGCTGTTTGGATATCATGCGCTCTATTTTTCGGCCTTGCGTCTTGCGCCGGCGGCTGAAGCCGGGCTCATCGCGTATCTTTGGCCACTTCTGATCGTCCTGTTTTCCGGTCTTTTGCCGGGGGAGAAGCTCCGCCTGGGCCATATTGCCGGCGCTTTGCTGGCATTTTGGGGCGCGGGGATGTTGGTTCTGCAAGGCGGCGGCGGTTTCGATGCTGAAGCCTTGCCGGGATATGGGCTGGCCCTTCTTTGCGCGCTGACATGGTCGGGGTATTCGGTTCTTTCGCGGCGCGCGCAGGCGATTCCAACTGAAACGGTCGCCCTGTTCTGTCTCGCGGCGGCCGGGTTGTCAGGATTGGCTCATCTTGGTTTTGAACAGACATACTGGCCAATTTCACCCGCGCAATGGCTGGCAATACTCGGCCTTGGCGCAGGCCCCGTAGGCCTCGCCTTTTATTTGTGGGATTTTGGGGTCAAGCGTGGCGACATTCAGATGCTTGGTGTCGCATCCTATGCCGCCCCGCTTCTGTCAACATTTACGCTCGTCGCTTTCGGGTATGCCGCAGCAACATCGACACTCATTTTCGCGGCTGCCCTGATCACCGCAGGCGCGGCGATCGCAGCCTATGCTAGTTCGCGAGCTTCGTAATTTCTTCCTTTAGGCGAAGCTTCTGTTTCTTCAGTTCAACAATGGACAGATCGTCCGTTGCGGGGCTGCGCTGAGCTTCTTCTACTTGTTGGGAAAGAACCTCGTGCTTTCTTTTCAGCTCCGACAGATGCGAACTGATGGTCATGGGCATTCCTCCTAGATGTCAGATTAGGACTCTAGTCGACCATAGAATCCCGGTTCTGTCACGGAAATCACTCGCGGCAGTGCGGCATGATTTCCTAAAATTCGAGGGGCTCGCCGTCGCGCAAGATCGCCTCAACTTGCGGGGTGAAGCCATTTCCATCGGCCTGATGCTGCGCGCCTTCATGCAAAATCAGGGGGTTGAGAAGCTGAGTTGCGGCCT
This sequence comes from Litoreibacter sp., assembly GCA_013042765.1. Lineage (GTDB taxonomy): Bacteria > Pseudomonadota > Alphaproteobacteria > Rhodobacterales > Rhodobacteraceae > Litoreibacter. Next base: position 1,362 of record JABDPP010000147.1, on the reverse strand, counting down.
TTGCCTCTTTGCGTGCACGTATGATGACGCGATTTGCCGGGCGACCCGCGCGTGGGCTGAGCGGTTTGATTTCAATCGCACCTGCCCGCGAAATGAGCGCTGCGAGAATCTCCGACAGTGCTTCGGGGCGATGAATCACCGTCAGCCATCCCCGGGGTTTCAGGCGTTTCAAGGCTGAGTCGACCCATGCCGCAATGGGCGTTTGCTCTCGTAGAGCGATATCTCGGCCTGTGTCATCAGAGGGAGTGCCCGCGCCAAAATAGGGCGGGTTCAGGATGACCTGATCAAAACTCCGCTGCTTTAACGGCGCCGGAAGGCGTGTCAGATCTGCAGCTATAACCTCCATTTGGACGTCGTTTTCATGCGCGTTTCTTCGCGCTAGTTTTGCATAGTCTTCCTGTAATTCAACGCCTGTCAGGTGAACCTCAACTCGGCGCGCCAGACACAGCGATGCCGTTCCTGCACCGCAACCAAGTTCCAGCACATCCTCTCCGGATTTGGCCGGGCAGGCGGCGGCCAGAAAAACCGGGTCCGTTGCCGCGCGATAGCCCTTCAGGGGTTGCCAGATCTTCAATTGACCGCCGAGGAAGTCGTCGCGGCTCAGCTCGTCATCTGAAAAGGACATGGCGCTCTATTCCGAGACGGTGACATCATTGTCGCGCAGGATCGCTCTGGCCATGAACAGGTCCTTCTCCGTTACCATCAGGCGACGTGGCAAAACCCCGACAGATCCTTCCAGAACGCTCATATGGACGTCCATTTCAAACACGCCTATACCCTCGCCCTGAAGCAGGGCTGATGCGAAGGCGATCACGGTTGGGTCGTTGCTGCGCAGAAGTTCTTTCATGACCCTGAGATAACGGCAGCCGGAAGCGATTGTCGAGAGAAGAGGCCCAGACGTGACAAGCCAGGCAGATGTCGTACTGAAACCCCATGATCGTCTGCAGGCAGCGCTTGGTGATGATCTGGCAGCGGTGAACGCCCTGATCCGTGATCGGATGGCCTCAGAGCACGCCCCGCGTATTCCCGAAGTGACCGCGCATCTCATCGAGGCCGGCGGTAAACGCGTGCGCCCAATGCTGACGTTGGCCTGTGCCGGTATCTGCGGCTACGAGGGTCCCTACCACGTCCACCTCGCCGCCACGGTCGAATTCATTCATACCGCCACACTTCTGCATGATGACGTTGTGGACGAGAGCCTGCAGCGTCGCGGGCGTCCGGCGGCCAACTTGCTCTGGGACAACAAATCCAGCGTTCTGGTCGGTGACTATCTCTTCGCCCGTTCGTTCCAGTTGATGACGGAGACCGGTCGGCTTGATGTTTTGCGCGTGCTATCCAACGCCGCCGCGACCATCGCCGAGG
>JABDPP010000144.1 GCA_013042765.1 Litoreibacter sp. | reverse complement strand
CGGCGGGTCTGCAACCTGAGGGGTTTCCGGGCGCGTCGCGTTAGGGGTCGTTTTGGCTTTCGAAATGCGGTTGCCGGGAAAGCTCCCCCGAGACCGGGATTAAAGTTAATCGTCTTCATTCTCTCTTAACGTCTAACGGTCAATGATGGCTGCAATGATCAGACGGAGCTATGATGGCCAGCGACCTGCTGTCTACCCCACCCCCCCTCGCACCCCCAAAGGCTCAGGCCGAAATGGTGTCCTGGCTCCGTCTGATCAGATCACGCCGCGTCGGCATATCAACTTTTTTTCGGCTGATGCGGGACCATGGCACGGCGACCCGGGCCTTGGCGGCACTGCCGGGGATCGCAAACGCGGCCGGCGTGGCGCGCTACACCCCTTACACGGAAGAGCAGGCCGAATATGAGCTTGCGCTCGGGAGGCGCACGGGTGCGAAACTGGTCTTCTACGGCGCACAGGACTATCCCGCTGCGCTCTGTAATATCTCTGATCCCCCGCCACTGATCTGGACCCTCGGTGATCCGGCACTACTAACGCGCCCCGCGATTGCGCTGGTGGGCGCGCGCAATGCCTCCAGCCTCGGTCGGCGGATGGCGCACAGGCTTGCCGGCGGTCTGGCCGAGGCCGGGTTCTCGGTCGTCTCGGGTCTCGCCCGCGGCGTCGACGCGGCCGCCCATCTTGCCGCGCTTGAACATGGGACAATCGCCGTGCAGGCTGGCGGCATAGACGTGATCTACCCCGCTGAGAACACCCAGCTTCACCACGATATCGCCCAGCGCGGCCTGCGCGTGTCAGAGCAACCCATGGGGCTGCAGCCGATGGCCCGGCATTTCCCGAAACGCAACAGGATCATCTCCGGACTGGCGCGTGCCGTGATCGTCGTAGAGGCAGCCGCAAAGTCAGGGAGCCTGATTACGGCGCGCAACGCGCTTGATCAGGGGCGCGAGGTGCTCGTGGTGCCCGGCCACCCGTTTGACGGTCGTTCCGCGGGCTGCAACATGCTGATCCGCGATGGCGCGACACTGGTGCGATCGGTGCAGGACATTCTTGAAGTGGTGCGCATCGACACTCCGCCCGATGCATCCCCCGGAAATATCTCCGCGCCCTCCGACCCTGTCCCCGAACATCCCGACCACCTGACCCAAAACGCGATCCTGAACCTTCTGGGACCCTCACCCGTTGCAGAGGATCAGTTGATTCGCGATCTCAAGCGACCGGCCAATCAGGTGACACCCCATATTCTTGCCCTTGAAATGGAGGGCAGAATTATCCGCCAGCCCGGTGGGCTCTTGTGCCGCGCAGCCGTGACGGTTTAGACGCCGCTACTTCCTCAATGACAGCGCGACGCCGCCAAGCACCAGAACGCTCGCGATGCCAAACCGCAGGCTGATCGCTTCTCCCAAGAACAGGATGCCGCCGCCAAGCGCAATGATCGGAACCGTCAATTGCGCGGTTCCAGCAACCGTGGCCGGCAGGCGCGGCAAGACCGAATACCACAACGCGTAGCCAAGACCCGAGGTCAAGGCGCCTGAGACGACAGCCAACCAGACACCCTTCATCTGCAAGGGCTCAAGATCCGGCCAGAGCAACGCGACCGCGAGACCGATGGGTGTCGCATAGATAAAATTGGAGGCCGTGGCCGCAACCGGATCGACCGCGCCGCGCCCGTGCAGGGAATAAACGCCCCAGCCCAGCGCCGCCGCGATCATCAGGGCAGATCCGAGCAACTCGGGTGCGGCCGCTCCTCCGGGCCAGAGCAGATAAACAAGCCCTCCAAAGGCCACGAGCGCCCCGATCCAACGCGCAGGCGGCATCTGCTCACGCGACAGCGCCGCGCCGGCAAACATCGTGAACTGCACCCCGCCAAACAGGATCAACGCGCCCACCCCGGTCTCGAGCGACGTATAGGCGTAGGAGAACCCCAAGACATAAACCAGCAGCGCGGCTGCCCCTACAGGCTGCAGTCGCGGCAAACGCGGCCCCGTTCCGATCTGAACAAGGATCCAGAGTATCACGGCCCCGGCACTCAGACGAATAGCCGCGAAATCGCCCGGGCCGATCGCGCCATCGGCAAGCGCGAGGCGGTTGAGCACCGAGTTTGCCGCGAAGGCGACCATCGTCAGTGCAGTCAGCAGGAACAAGCGCATTCAGAGTTCCCCAAAAGCGGTGGGGTAGATCAACTCCAGCGCTGGCGCGTCTCCGCCCGGGGCTGCCAGCATCGTGTAGTCGATCGGATACGGGGATGTCAGCCGGGCGGCGCGGGCCTTGGAAAACCCTGCGCGCTCGTAAAAGGAAACCTCGCCCAGCACGACGACAGGTCCGATGTCCTGATTTTCCGGGTCTTTGGCCCCGGCTGCGATTTCCGCTGCCAGACGAGAGCCCAAGTGCCTCGGCTCCTTGGGCTGGCCCTCAGGCCCAGGGGTCGCAGCCTGGAATTCCGGCAAGACTGCGAGCGGGGCGAGACATAGCCAGCCCACGGGCGCGCGCATTCGCGACAAGGCAGCGTAAGCGCCAATCCGGCCATTGCAGGGGATCACCAGTTCCAGCGCCATGTCGCCATCCACCCGCAGCCGTTTTACAAGATCGGCCTCCACACCGGTCTCGAACGACGCCAGCAGGAGCGCATCAACCTCGCCAGCCTCTTCCGGCGTCATCTCGCGACTGGGGTCGGGTCCGGTCGGCATGGTGTTCCCTCAAACAGAAAAAGGGCCCGGAGATCCCGAGCCCTTTTCCGATACCATAAAGGTGGATGACTTACATCATTCCGCCCATGCCGCCCATGTCGGGCATGCCGCCACCGGCAGGTGCACCTTCCTTGGCGGGCTTGTCGGCAACCATGGCTTCGGTCGTGATCAGCAGGCCGGCAATGGATGCCGCATCCTGCAGAGCCGTCCGAACAACCTTGGCCGGGTCGATCACGCCGAACTTGAACATGTCGCCATATTCTTCGGTCTGAGCGTTGAACCCGAAGGTCACGTCGTCGCTTTCGCGGATCTTGCCGGCAACGACCGAACCGTCGACGCCGGAGTTCTCTGCGATCTGACGCAGCGGAGCTTCCAGAGCCTTGCGGACGATGTTGATACCAACGTTCTGATCGTTGTTGGAGCCTTCCAGCGTGGCCAACCCGTTGGCCGCCTGAACCAGAGCGACACCACCACCGACAACGATGCCTTCCTGAACGGCCGCACGGGTCGCGTTCAGTGCGTCATCGACACGGTCTTTGCGCTCTTTGACTTCAACTTCGGTCATGCCACCGACGCGGATAACGGCAACACCGCCAGCCAGCTTGGCCACACGTTCCTGCAGCTTCTCACGGTCGTAATCGGACGTGGTCTCTTCGATCTGCTGACGGATCTGGGATACACGTGCTTCGATTTCGGCTTTCTCACCGTGACCGTCGACGATGGTCGTCTCGTCTTTGGTGATGTCGACCTTCTTGGCACCGCCGAGCATGTCGATGGTGACGTTTTCCAGCTTCATGCCGAGGTCTTCGGAGATGACCTGACCACCGGTCAGGATCGCGATGTCCTGAAGCATGGCCTTACGGCGATCACCAAAGCCCGGAGCCTTGACAGCAGCGATCTTCAGACCACCGCGCAGCTTGTTGACAACCAGAGTTGCCAGCGCTTCGCCTTCAACATCTTCAGCGATGATCAGGAGCGGCTTGCCGGACTGGATAACAGTCTCGAGCAGCGGAACCATCGGCTGCAGCGAAGACAGTTTCTTCTCGTGCAGCAGGATCAGGCAGTCTTCCAGCTCGGAGATCATCTTGTCCGGATTGGTGACGAAGTAAGGCGACAGATAGCCACGGTCGAACTGCATACCTTCGACAACATCGGTCTCGGTCTCGAGGCCTTTGTTCTCTTCGACGGTGATAACACCCTCGTTGCCAACCTTCTGCATTGCGCCTGCGATCTGCTGACCGATTTCAGCTTCGCCGTTTGCAGAGATCGTGCCAACCTGGGCAACTTCGTCGCTGTCGCTGACGGGACGTGCAGCAGTCTTGATCGCGCCGACAACCGAAGCGGTTGCGAGGTCGATACCGCGCTTGAGGTCCATCGGGTTCATGCCAGCGGCAACCGACTTCATGCCTTCGCGCACGATGGCCTGGGCCAGAACGGTCGCGGTGGTTGTGCCGTCGCCGGCTTCATCATTGGTGCGGGAGGCCACTTCTTTGACCATTTGCGCGCCCATGTTCTCGAACTTGTCCTCAAGCTCGATCTCTTTGGCAACGGATACACCGTCTTTCGTGATGCGCGGTGCGCCGAAGGATTTGTCCAGAACAACGTTCCGGCCTTTGGGGCCCAGAGTTACTTTCACAGCGTCTGCAAGAATGTTGACGCCCTTCAGCATCTTGTTGCGGGCGTCTGCGTCGAATTTGACGTCTTTAGCAGCCATATTGAATGCTCCTATCTCAGAATTTCAGGGAAGGCGATTTAGGACAGGATGCCCAGAATATCGCTCTCTTTCATGATCAGCAGCTCTTCACCGTCAACGGTGACTTCGGTGCCGGACCACTTGCCGAACAGGATGCGATCGCCGGCCGCAACGGCCATGGGGATCAGCTCGCCCGAATCCTTGCGGGCGCCATCGCCACATGCGATGACCTCGCC
>JABDPP010000142.1 GCA_013042765.1 Litoreibacter sp. | reverse complement strand
CCTCATGCCCCGCCGCTTTCAGGTCAAGACACAAATCCGAGGTGCGGCGGTCCTGCCAGACGATGGCGTTGCAGACCGGCGCGCCGGTCTGCCGGTCCCAGACCAGCGTGGTTTCGCGCTGGTTGGTAATGCCGATCGCAGTGATATCACTGGTCGCCAAACCTGCCTTGGCGATTGCCTCGCGACAGGTCGCAAGCACCGTGGTCCAGAGGTCCTCGGGCGCGTGCTCGACCCAGCCAGAGCGCGGGAAGTGCTGCGTGAACTCCTGCTGGGCAGATGCAACGGGTTTCATCTCCCCGTCAAAAACGATCGCACGGCTCGACGTGGTGCCCTGATCAATGGCGAGGACATGGGACATGGACGTCTCCCTTCAGGTTTCCTGCGGTGGCGCGAGGGCATGCCGCTGTTCAAGGGAAGATTGAAACGCGTACCGTCATACAGCAAGTCCCGATTTCACGCCTTTGCCGCACGCCTCAGCATTCGGGCAGGTTAACTGCGAGGCCGCCAAGGCTGGTTTCCTTGTATTTCTCGTCCATGTCGCGGCCGGTCTGGCGCATCGCCTCTATGCAATTGTCGAGCGGCATGAAGTGGCTGCCATCGCCGCGCAGCGCGAGCGAGGCCGCCGAAACCGCCTTGATCGCGCCAAGGCCATTGCGCTCGATGCACGGCACCTGCACGAGGCCGCCAACCGGATCGCAGGTCATGCCGAGGTGATGCTCCAACGCGATTTCTGCCGCGTTTTCTATTTGTGCATTGCTGCCACCCAAGGCGGCGCAAAGACCTGCAGCAGCCATGGCCGAGGCGGAACCTACCTCGCCCTGGCATCCCACTTCTGCGCCAGAGATCGAGGCATTGTGCTTGATCAGCCCACCGATCGCCGCGGCGGTCAGCAGGAAATCGCGCTGCCCTGCCTCGGTCGCGCCGACACAATGATCGCGGTAATAGCGCAGAACGGCGGGCAGGACGCCGGCAGCCCCGTTGGTGGGGGAAGTGACCACCCGCCCCCCGGCGGCGTTCTCCTCGTTCACGGCCATCGCATAGACGCTGATCCAGTCGTTGATCGTGTGAGGTTGCGAGAGGTTCTGCCCCTGCTCAGCCTTCAACTGGTCGTGGATATGCTTCGCGCGGCGCTTCACATGCAATCCGCCGGGCAGTTCACCTTCCATCGCGAGACCCCGGTCAATACAACTGAACATGGCGTCCCGAATGCAGACCAACTTGCGGTCCATCTCTGTACGCGGCACGTGGCTGAGCTCGTTGAGCTCCTTCATCTGAGCGATGGTCTTGCCCGCTGCCCTTCCCATATCCAGCATCTCACCGGCCGAGCCAGAGGGGAAGTGGTAGCCCTGAGCGACTTTCTGATCGTGCAGCGCGGCGGTATCCCCGCGCGCCATCTCGTCAAGCTCTGCAGCAGTAACGACAAACCCGCCGCCGATGGAGTAATAGGTCTCCTCCAGGTAGAGGTTGCCGGCCTCATCAAAGGCCCGAAGGATCATTCCATTGGCATGACCGGGCAGCGCCCTTTCGAAATCGAAGTGAAGGTCACATGCGGGGTCGAAGCTGAGCGGCCCGAACCCCTCGGGCGTGACGGTTTTGCTGTGCTTGAGATCCGTGATCATCCCCTCGACCACGTCGGGATCGAGCGTATCAGGCAGAAACCCCATGAAGCCCAAGCATATTGCGCGGTCGCTTGCATGGCCCTTTCCGGTGAAGGCCAGCGAGCCGTGCAGCGACGCCCCCAGACCTGCAAGTGTGCCCGCGCCGGGTTCCTTCTCCCGACCACGGCGCAGATCATCGAGAAACCGGCCCGCAGCCGTCATCGGTCCCATCGTGTGAGAAGAGGACGGGCCGATGCCAATCTTGAAGATATCGAAGACGCTCAGAAACATGAGCGCAGATGACACCAATGCGGGCTCTTGCTGCCGTCAGCAAGAGACCCGCGATGGTGGATTTGCGACCTTGCGGCGCCGGAGTGTGATCAGGAACGGCCCTTCCAGGGCACCAGATACTTCTCAGCCTGCCGGAACAGGATGTCGATCCCGTACCCGATGATGCCGATCAGAATGATCCCCATGATGACGATATCGGTCAGCTGGAAGCGCGAGGCGACCATGATCATCATACCTGCGCCGACCTCAGCCGCGACAAGTTCGGCGGCCACGACCGTGCCCCAACAGACCCCCATCGCAACCCGTGCGCCGGTAAAGATCTCCGGCAGCGAGTTCGGGATAATGACATGATGCAGGATCTGCCGTTTCGAGGCGCCCAGTGAATACGCCGCGTGCACCTTGGTGATGTTCACACCCGACACACCCGCTCGGGCCGCGATCGTCATAATCCAGAGCGCTGCCAGGAACAGCAGGATTATCTTGCCGCTTTCGCCGATCCCGGCCCAGATGATCACCAGTGGGATCAGTGCGAGTGGCGGCACTGGCCGCATGAATTCAACGATTGGATCGAACCATCCGCGGAACCAGCCCGAGAGGCCCATGGCGTAGCCCAGCGGGATGCCGACAAGGGCCCCGAATAGGAAGCCCAGCACAACACGGTAGAGCGAGTAGCCCAGATGCTCCCAAAGGTTGGCGTTCTGGTAGCCTTCGGAGGCCACGTTAAGGAACCGTTTGAAAACAGCCTCAGGTGACGGAAGCCAGATCGGCTCCATCTGCAGGCCCTTTGCGGGGATCAGGTTCAACGTGCCCTTGGGCGTCATGCCCACCTCGCCGTCGTCGATCTTCACGCGCGCACCCGGCTCGATCGGCTGGCCGTTCACGGCAACGATGGTCACGCCTTCCTTTCGACCCAGCTCATCATTGCGGTCGACACGGATCAGCTCGGAACGCCATGCGCCCGCCGTCATCACGTCATTCTTGGCAAACCCGTCATCAGGGCCAGTGGCCACGGGTTCCTCGACAGCCTCGCCAACCACGTGAACGCGGGCAAAGACCGTCGCGTCATCCGTGTTCCCGTTGGCATCTTGCGCTGTGTAGGTGAAAGACGTGTCTCCGAGAAACGGGCCCGGCGCATGCAGGAAGGACGGCAGGAGCGACGATCCGGTGAAGGCTGCCCAGAGGAAAAACAGGGTCAGAACCGACACGACCGACGCAGACCGGTCCGGCGTCACAGCGCTTTCATCGCCGAAGGTCACAGTTTTCAGTGCATTGAAGCCCGAGACTTGTAGCGCCTTTGAGGTGCCGAAGCGCACCACGAGGAAGGCCACCACGAATATGGCCACATAAACCAGAAGGATCAGCAAACCAGTCATGCGCTTTCCTCCGAGCGGCCCATAATTTCTTCTTCCATATCCCAGATCATGCTCAGGATCTCTTCGCGGGTTGGCCCGTAGAGCTCGTGCTTCTTGACCTCCCTGAGATCAGCGCCCACGCCCATTTCAGCAAAGGGCAGGCGATATTCCTTGTGAATGCGTCCTGGACGCGGTGCCATGACAAGCAGGCGCTCACCCAGAAGCAGCGCTTCCTCGACCGAGTGGGTGATCAAGATGATCGTCTTGCCGGTTTCCTTCCAAAGCTTGAGCACTAGGCCCTGCATCTTCTCGCGGGTCAGCGCATCAAGCGCGCCCAGCGGTTCGTCCATCAAGATAACGTCCGGGTCATTGGCCAGACAGCGGGCCAAAGCCACACGCTGCTGCATCCCGCCGGACAATTCGTAGATCGCCTTTTCTTTGAAATCTTGGAGCCCAACCACGTCGAGGAGGTGGTCAACATGCTCCGCGTATTCCGCCTCTCGCTGGCCTTTCATCCGCGGACCAAAGGCGACGTTGTCACGAACACTCATCCACTCGAACAGTGCGCCCTGCTGAAACACCATGCCGCGCTCAGGGCCGGGACCATGAACGGGCTTGCCGCCGAGAACGATTTCCCCCTCGGTCGGGGCCAGGAAACCTGCCACGATGTTGAGAAGGGTCGTCTTGCCACAGCCCGACGGGCCGAGCACCGACATCAGGTCGCCTTCCTTTAGTTCGAGGGTAACATTCTTGAGGGCCTGAACGGAGGACCCGTTCGGCAGGTCAAACCTCATAGAGATATTCTGAATGGACAAACCGGACACGGGCGTATTCCTGATCCAAGAGCAAGTAGAAGCCGGCGGCCCGGAGAACCCGGGCCGCCAGATCAAGTCTTGTTTAGTTGACGGCCTGAAGCGGTCCGATTTCCACGGCGCTGCCATAGCTGTCGCGGGCTTTCTCGATATCACCCGCGGCCACGAACACGTCCGCAACACCTTTCATGAAGGTCTGAGATCCGCCACCAAGCCATTTGTCGCTCAGCTGATCCTCGACCGAGGGGAACCCGAAGGTTGCCATCGTGGCGCGCGTTGCGTCGACATCCATACCGGCGTCCTTGGCGATAACCGGCAGCATCTCTTCGACGCCCTCACCGGAGTTCCAGCGCTCGTTCATGTCCGCGGTGACTTGCAGGAACTTGGTGACCGTCTCGCTATTCTCGGCAACGAAGTCCGATGGGGCGGTGGTCACGTCAAAAACTAGGATGCCCAGTTCTTCCTTCTCGGCACCGGTCAGGAGGATGTTTCCGCTCTCCTTCATCCGGCGCAGCGCGCCACCCCAGCCACACGCCATGTCGACAGCACCTTGTGCCAGTGCAGCAGCCCCTTCGGGCGGCGCCATGTTGACAACGTCGAGCGAGGCCAGATCAACGCCGAAGTGGTCCATCTGCTTGAGGAAGCCGTAATGCGCGGCTGTGCCGAGCGGAACGGCGACTTTCTTGCCAGCCAGTTCATCCGCGCTGTCCTTGTCGATCTCGAGCTTGGAAGCCACGACGCAGTTGTCGTTCTCCGAGTAGCTCACCGCGACGTCCACGATCTGTAGGTCCTGACCGGCGGAGGTTGCAACCACGAAAGGCGGCACACCCTGACTGACGGACATCTGCAC